>JAAFHK010000006.1:0-28781 GCA_013297565.1 Cytophagales bacterium | reverse complement strand
TGGTAATTCTTTTTGGGACAAAAATTTTTAATCTTGAAAACAAAGTGAAAATGAAAAACCTTTTTTTTACACTTTTATTCGGCTTTAGTATGGTCTTGAGTAGCGCAACGTATGCCCAAAATTTCGCCGATCAGCCCTTTTACGAAGGCAATGATCTGGGTCTGAACTATAGTCCCCAAAAATCCACTTTCCGTATCTGGTCGCCTGTGGCGGAGGAAGTCAAGTTGAAACTTTACCAAAATGGGATCGGAAATAACCTCATCAAAGAACTAAATTTGCAAAAATCCGACAAAGGCACTTGGTTTCTGGAGGTGTTCGAGGATTTGAAAGGCAAGTTTTATACTTTTCAGGTCAAAACCGAAGGCAAATGGTTAGACGAAACTTGTGGAATTTATGCCAAAATAGTAGGCGTAAATGGCAAAAGAGGCATGATTTCGGATTTGAAAACGACTAATCCAAAAAATTGGGACAAGGACAAAAAGCCCGAATTGAAAAATTTTACAGATATTGTTCTGTACGAAATGCACGTTCGGGATTTTACGATTGCCCCAACTTCAGGGGCAAAAAACAAGGGCAAATTTTTAGGAATGGTTGAAAAAAATACCAAAAGCCCCGATGGGTTGAAAACGGGTGTGTCGCACCTCAAAGAATTGGGCATTACGCACGTACATCTCTTACCTTCTTTTGATTTTCGTTCGATTGACGAAGCAAAGCCTAACAATACAGATTATAATTGGGGTTATGATCCCCAAAATTTTAATACGCCCGAAGGTTCGTACAGCACAGACGCATACGATGGAACGGTACGAATCAGAGAATTTAAGGAAATGGTGAAAAAAATGCACGAAAACGGCATCAGAGTAATCATGGACGTGGTGTATAACCATTTGGGCGATGCGGGCGATTCGCCTTTCCAAAAAGAATTCCCCAATTATTATTTTCGCCAAAACGATAAAGGTAGTTTTTCGGACGCTTCGGGTTGCGGCAACGAAACCGCTTCGGAACGCCCCATGATGCGAAAATATTTGATCGAATCTTTGAAATATTGGGCAACAGAATATCATATTGACGGTTTTCGGTTTGATCTTATGGGCATTCATGACCTCGAAACCATGAATTTGATTGCTACGGAATTGCGAAAAATTGATCCCAAAATTTACCTTTATGGGGAAGGTTGGACTGCGGGCGGTTCGCCTTTGGCAGAGGAAAAACGGGCAATCAAACGCCTTACCTACCAAATGCCAAACGTAGCGGCTTTCAGTGATGATATGCGCGATGGAATCAAGGGACATTGGTCAAACGAAAAAGAAAAAGGCTTTGCTTCTGGAAAAGAAAATTTGGAAGAAAGCATCAAATTTGGCGTAGTGGCTTCCACCCAACACCCGCAGGTCGATTACCAAAAAGTCAATTATTCGAAAGCGGCATGGGCAAAAGAACCGCACCAATGTATCAATTACGTTTCCTGCCACGATAACCACACGCTTTTTGATAAAATACAGGTTTCCTGCGAAGGAATCACTGAAGCGGAGGCTTTGAAAATCAATCGTTTAGCCCAAACTATGGTTTTTACGGCTCAAGGCGTTCCATTTTTGCACGCAGGCGAGGAGCTGGCACGAACCAAATATGGGGAACATAACTCCTACAAATCACCTGATCGTATCAACCAGATCGATTGGAGTAGAAAAAAAACGTACTGTAAATTATTCGAATTTTACCAAAAACTGCTCAAATTCCGCAAAGATCACCCCGCTTTTCGAATGCCTACGAACGCCATGATTCAGCAAAATTTGCAATTTGTGGATACCAAACAGGCGAATCTGGTGGCTTATACGCTAAATGGGGCGGCGGTGGGAGATAAATGGAAACGTATTTTTGTGGTCTATAATGGAAACAAGAACAATAGAAAAATCACTTTGCCTGAAGGTAAGGAATGGAAACTGGTCTTGAATGGCGAAAATATCGACCAGAACGGCTTTTGGAAACAAAAAGGCGGAGCAGAAATCGAAATGTACGGCACTTCTGCCATGATTTGGGTTGAGTAGGCGGTAGTTTGTTCATAAACTTTGCTGTATTTTATTTGAGAAAAAAATGCTTTGAAAGAAATTTCTTCCAAAGCATTTTTTATGATTTTCTACAAACCTGAAATTTTAGGACTTACGCATTTTTTAAAACTAACAGTTCTTTAAGAACTGTTAGTTCTTGATTATCAAGAGTTTATAAAAATAACATTTTTTTCAAAAAATGTTATTTTTAAGCAATTACGAGCAAAATGCGTAAGTCATAAATTTATTGAACGACCAATTTTTTGGTAAGCACTTTTTCTCCCTGAACAATTTGCAAAATATACATACCGTTCTGTAAATCAGGCACTTGTATTTGTTTGTCGTAAGTACCTTTGAAATTGCCAATACTTTCTTGGTACGCCATTTTGCCTTTTAGGTCATAAATTTTGATGTCCGTACTGCCTTCCGAATCCAATTTGAATTTGAGGTTAAAACGACCATTTTCGGCAGGATTTGGATATACTTGCAACTCTTGCATTTCCGACCCAAAACTTTTTGCATTTTCGACTCTTGCGCTTGGCGGCATTTCGTCCGTTTCTTTCATATCCTCGATTTGCACTTTACGCAAAACTATCACTTTGATTTTTTGGTTGAAAGTTTGCCCTTCACCCTCTTGCCCTTTTTGGATATGATGAAAAAACATAATTTTCTGCCCCTCTTCGCCTTTGCCACCCGCCTTTACCACTATACTGTCCAAAGACTGTATATTTTCTTCCGTCCATTCTATTTTTTTGCCGCCGTCTTCCGAATCTTTGAATAAAAAAACTTGAGATTCATTGCCTAAAATTTCCATGCTTTTTTCTGCACCATTACCACCCTGCACCACAATGGTTTTGATAGTTTTTCCATTTTCCTTCTGCACATTGACATTCACGTTGCCAATTTTGCCTTCAGCCTCCAGTTTTGCAATTTTGGCTTTCAACTCCGCAGGCATTTCGCCTTCAAAAGTTTCGTCGATGGTTTCGGTTTTGCCGTCTTTTTGCCAAGTAATTTTGATCCGATTTTTTTTTGTGGTAGTGCTTTTTGCTTGGTCTTGAGCCGAAACGCCCAACCACATGGCACTTGCCAAAAACAGCGTGCCGCATACAGTAATTGCTTTCATAAGAAATTTGTGTTTAAAGTTTTGTTACTAATTAATCTACGATTGTTTTCGTATGTAAATATACGATTAGTTTCGTAGTTTGTTACTAAAGCACAAATTAAATTTTGTTAAAAAAATAAGTGGATCATTTTGAATTTTAAATGTTGAATTTTTGATGAAATACTTGATTAGGCAATGTTTGGAAAATAACTTTTACAGATTTCGCAAAAACCTTATTTTCTGCCAAAATCCGCAGGGTTTTCGCCCCAAATATCAGTTTTCCATTTCAACACCCGATTAGGGTATTGGTTTTCTTTCAACCATTTTTCAGCCCTGTCGATCAGCTCGAAAAGCGGTTTATTGGCTTGCGTGCGTTCTACTTGGGTTCGAACCCGTTTTTTATGCACCCAGCTGATGGCATTGATCGAGTCGGAATAAATAGGTATATCTTTTTCGTGCTTTTTCAAATATGCCAAAGCATGGACGATTGCCAAAAATTCCCCAATATTATTTGTGCCTTCTTTGAAAACGCCCTGATAAAAAATTTCCTGACGCGTTTTCAAATAAACGCCTTTATATTCCAAATTTCCTGGATTTCCGCTACAGGCGGCATCTACGCACAGGCTTTCCAAGATGGGCTTTTCTTGGTATTCATTTTTGGCTACATTTATATCTTTTTTACCAATAAATTTGGAAAAACCGCTTTTAAAAGCCTGTTCAGCCTCATTCTTTGAAGGAAAACTTTTGTATTTGGCAGCGGGAAACTGATCGATTTGTTTTTTGCATTCGTCCCAAGAATCAAAAATTCCCGTTCGTCTGCCTTGCCAAACGACATAAAATTTGGGCGTTTTAGAAGAAGCCATAAAAAAATAAAGGTTATTTTTAGGAAACTTTAGGAGGCGAAAGTAGGTTTAATTTTGCAAAAATGCAATATTTGGTTTTCCTTTGCCCAAAATTTCGTGGGAAATTACATTTTCAATTCCTGATCATTTATGTTCGAACCAATCATTCATTTTATTCGCCAAACCTTCCAAAAACCTGAAGGCTTTATTCCTTTGCATGAACCCCGATTCATAGGTAACGAACGAAAATATGTGCTTGACGCTATTGACTCTACTTTTGTTTCTTCGGTGGGGGCGTACGTGAATCGGTTTGAGGAGCAAATAAAGCAATATACAGGAGTAAGCTATGCGATTGCGTGTTCGAATGGTACTTCGGCTTTGCATATTGCCTTGATACTGGCTGGAGTGGAACAAAATGATTTGGTCATTACCCAACCCTTGAGTTTTATTGCGACTTGTAATGCCATCAGTTATCTAAAGGCGCAGCCGCTTTTTGTGGATATTGACAAACGAACTTTGGGACTTTCAGCCGAAAAGTTGGCTGATTTCTTGGAAAAAGAGACCGAAATTCGAGAGAATCAATGTTTTTATAAGCAAACTAATCAAAAAATACGGGCTTGTGTCCCCATGCATACTTTTGGACATCCTGCCGAAATAGATAAAATTCAAGAGATTTGCCAAAAATACGGTATTAATTTGGTCGAAGATGCCGCCGAGTCTTTGGGGAGTTTGTATAAAAACCGACACACAGGCACATTTGGGTTGGTTGGGACGTATAGTTTGAATGGAAATAAAACAATCACTTCGGGCGGCGGTGGCGTAATTGTTACGAATGATGAAAAATTGGGAAAACTTGCCAGACATCTCACTACGCAGGCAAAAGTGCCACACGCTTGGGAATTTGTCCATGATTATGTGGGCTATAATTATCGAATGCCCAATTTGAATGCGGCTTTGGCGGTAGCTCAAATGGAAAAGTTGGCAGAATTTATCGAAAGCAAACGGCAATTAGCCCAAATATATGCCAATTTTTTCCAAAATACGGATATAGAATTTTGCCTCGAACCCGAAAATAGCCGTTCTATGTACTGGCTAAATGCTATTTTACTAAAGAACAGAGAAGAAAGAGATCGTTTTTTGGAATTTTCGAATAAAAATGGGGTGATGTCGCGCCCTTCATGGCGTTTGATGCACGAATTGGAAATGTTTGAAAAATGCCCCAGAGCAAACTTGGCAAATGCCATCGAAATTCAGAACAGATTGGTAAATCTGCCAAGTAGTGTTCGAATTTAAACCATTCCTACAGTAAATTCATTTTTGCTTGCATATAGTTGCCATGTGGCTATTGGTCAAAAATAATTATTATATTTTAGTCTGATAAAACAGTATAAAACCATGACAAAATTTCTTTCTATAGAAGCCTTTGTACCTTCAGGTGCGGATTTCGAAAAAGCCAAATTGTTTTTTCAAGAATTAGGTTTTACAATCAACTGGGACGGTGGTGATTATGTCGGTTTCGAAAAAGATGCTTGTAAATTTATTTTGCAAAACTATAAAAACCGTACGTTTGCCGAAAATTTGATGTTTAGTGTTCGGGTTACAGAACTGGAACAGTTTAGAAATCAACTGCTTGCAAAAAATTTGGAAGAAAAATTTGGCGTAAAAATAGGTGAAATAACTCAACAACCTTACGGCAGGGAAGTCAATCTCATAGATGCGGCAGGTGTTTGTTGGCACTTTATCGAATAAAAAATACACTTACCCATGCAAATACCCGACAAAAACCAAGTTTTTCCCTTGCCCAATTATGAAAGGCTTTGTTTTTTGAAAAATATCATCAAAAATCCGAATATCATCGTTGGGGATTACACCTATTATGATGATTTCGAAAAGGTTGAAAATTTTGAAAAAAACGTAAAATATCATTTTGATTTTATTGGCGACAAACTCATTATTGGCAAATTTTGCATGATTGCCTCCAATGTCAAATTTATCATGAACGGAGGAAATCACTTAGTTGATGCCATTACAACCTATCCTTTCGCCATTTTTGGCAAAGATTGGACGGAGGCTATGGAAGGCAAAAGTTATCCCCAGAAAGGTGATATTGTGATTGGAAATGATGTTTGGATAGGCTACAATGCTACGATTATGGCGGGGGTAAGCGTGGGGGACGGAGCAATTATTGGCACAAATTCGACCGTCATAAAAGACGTTGAACCGTACTCGATAGTAGGCGGAAACCCCGCTTTTGAAATACGTAAGCGGTTTTCTGACAAGAAAATTGCCGAATTATTGGAAATGAAATGGTGGGATTGGGACTTGGAAAAAATTACGGCAAGCGTCAAACATTTAACAGGAAATAATTTGGATTTTTTGAGATAAAATCATGAAAAATAAAGAAGAAAGGCTTATACTGCGTACTGCAACCCTTGATGATTTGGAAATTTTAAAATACTGGGATCGGCAAGCGCACGTCATAGAGTCTGACCCGAATGACGAATGGTCTTGGGAAACCGAACTTGCCAGAAACCCCGCATGGCGGGAGCAACTGATGGCTGAAATAGAGGGCAATCCGATTGGTTTTGTGCAGATTATTGATGCAGAAGAGGAAGAATCACATTATTGGGGCGAAATAGAAGCAGGTTTTCGTGCTTTGGATATATGGATTGGGGAGGAACGAAACTTGGGAAAAGGATACGGAACGGACATGATGAAATTGGCAATAGGTAGGTGTTTTGAGCAGGAAAACGTGAAAGCGATTTTGATTGATCCTTTAACGAGCAATGTAAAAGCGCATAGGTTTTATGAACGTTTGGGTTTCAAATTTTTGAGAGAACAACAGTTTGGCGAAGATCATTGTTTGGTGTATTGGCTTGAGAGGGAAGAATGGATAAAATCAATAGAAAAATAATGAAAAATGGCATCTGCGCCAACTTTTTAACAACCATGGAAGTGTTAGATAGCAAGTTTTTTGATTCTTTTATAGCGGCTATATTTTTTTGCAAAGACAAAATATAGCCATTTACGAAAAAACTTGTTTATTTGGCACTTATATTGGTTAAAAGTCATTAAAACTATAGAAGTAAATTGTTCGAAAATGAACCTCAAACGCCTTTCTTTATTCTTTTTCTTGGCTTTGTTTTTCTTAGGCGAAATTTTTGCCCAACAAAACTATTTGCAAGTGGCTTCTTTGGGTTTGGAAAACGGACTTTCACAAAATACGGTGCGTTGCATAGCCCAAGATGAATTGGGTTTTGTATGGATTGGGACGCAAAATGGCTTAAATCGCTACAATGCCTACGATTTCGAAGTTTTTCAGCACGAACCTAATTGGGAAACTTCTCTGCCAAGTGATGAAATTTTGTGCCTTCGAATGTCCCAAAAAAAGGAACTTTGGATAGGCACCATGGGCGGTTTGGCGCGCTACAATGTTATTAAAAACCAATTCCAACGCTTCGAAACGGCACCTTTGGGAAAAACCCCTGTCTATTCGATTGCCGAAGACGCAAAAGGCAATTTGTGGATTGGGACGGCGGGGCGTTTGGTCAAAATGAATTTGGCAAATAATAGCCTTGAGGCTTTTAGGCTCGAAACCGACTCGATGATTGTTTATGATATTTTGATAGGTTCAGAACAAGAAATCTGGTTAGGCACTTCGAAAGGATTAGTAAAATTTGATGAAACCAATAAAAAATTTAATTTTATCATTCCCCACGTCCAAATCCGCACTTTGGCACAAGACGCAAAAAGTATTTGGGCGGGCAGTACGAAAGGTTTGCATATTGTCAATCCCAATTTGACTACCCAAACTTTGGCTATGGAAAACGAAGTTTTGGCGATTTACCCTTTGCAAAATGAAGTTTGGATTGGGACGGAAACAGGGCTTTTCAAATTTGACAAACGAAATGGTCGTTTGCGGTTTTTTAGCAAAAAAACAAACGTTTTGAACACACTAAATGATGATCACATAAATTGTATTTTTCAGGACAAAATCGGGACACTTTGGATCGGGACAAACAAGGGAATTAATAAATACAGCACCTTGAGCAAAACTTTTACGCACTACAAATACGTACCCATGTCGGGAATTTCGCTGAATGATGACGTAGTAAGCAGTTTTTGGCAGGATCGGAAAGGCTCTCTGTGGGTTGGGACGGCAAATGGCGGGCTGAACAAACTCGATTCGATTTCTGGTGAGTTTTTGCACTTTACCAAGCCTATTGATAACAGAGAAGGAATCAGCAACAAGTCCGTTTGGGCAATTAGCGAAGACGAAGCGGGAAATTTATGGATTGGGACTTCCAAAGGGTTGAACCGCCTCGATACAGAAAAAAATGAGTTCAAAAATTATTTCAACGATCCCGAAAATTCGAGTTCTTTGCCCGAAAATTTTATTTTGAGTTTGCTAAAAGATTCGCAAGGCAATTTGTGGATTGGGACGCATGGCGGTGGTTTGGCTTTTTTGGCAAAGAAAGATTTGGAACAACCTGTTTTTACGGTTTTCAAGCATGATCCAAAACGTAAAAATTCGCTTTCGAGCAATATTGTGCGGTGTATTTATGAGGACAGGAAAGGCAATATTTGGATTGGGACAAAAGGTGGTGGCTTGAATTGTGTGGAAAAAAATACCAGTCCAAATGAAACGGTTTTTAAGGTTTTTAATAAAGAAAATACAGATATTCATCTCAAAAGCAATGATATTTGGTCGGTAACTGAAGATAAAGAAGGCGGTTTGTGGGTTGGGACTTCTGAAGGTTTACATTTTTGGGACGCAAAAGAAAAAGCGTTTAAGGTTTTTAGCAAAGCGGAAGGTTTGCCCAATAATACGATTTATGGTATTGTGGCACATCAAACGGATTTGTGGTTAAGTACGAACAGAGGCATAAGCCGCATGAGCCGAAAAGACCAGAAATTTAGGAATTTTGACGTAAAAGACGGACTTCAGGGCAATGAGTTCAACGGCGGGGCGTACTACCAAAACCGACAGGGCGAAATATTTTTTGGTGGAAATAACGGCTTCAATAGTTTTCACCCCAAACGCATTTTGGACAATCCACACGCCCCTACGGTCGTAATTACGTCTTGTAAGGTTTTTAACGAAGAACTCGAACTCGACTCGCAGATCACGATCAAAAGAAGCATTACTTTGCCAGCTGATCGGAATTTTGTAGCCTTCGAATTTAGTGCTTTGAACTACATTTTGCCCGAAAAAAACCAATACGAATACAAACTGGAAGGTTTGGACAAAGATTGGGTACGTGGTACGCGCCGCTTTGCGTCTTATACCAATTTGGCAGTTGGCGAATACGTTTTTAGGATGCGCGCCTCCAATAACGATGGCGTTTGGAACGAAACAGGCGTGGTTTTGCACCTCGAAATCGTTGAACCTTTTTGGAAAAGAACATGGTTTTGGCTTTTGATTTTAGGAATAGCGGTTGGGGGCTGGTGGTTTTGGAAAAAAAGATAGTTTAGTAAAAATTTAAAACAAAAAAAACATTCCAATTTTTTATTTTTGGAATGTTTTTTACTTTTAAGCCTTTCTGTATTTTTCGGGCGGTATGCCAAAATGTTTTTTGAACAAACGGCTAAACGAACTCAAATTGTCCAAACCTATTTTTTGGCTAATATCTGCAATCGATAAATTCGTGTTGCGCAAAAGATTTTGAGATTTTTCGAGTCGTTTTTGGGTAATATATTGGTGTGGCGTAATATCAAAAGTGGCTTTGAAATAACGCAAGAAATGACATTCTGAAAGACAAGCAATATCTGCTACTTGTTTGAGATTGAGTTTTTCGCAATAGTGATGGTCTATGTAGCGTTTGGCTTCATAAAGATGCTGATAAAGTTCGAACCGAGTCGATTCTTTATTCACAGGAATTTGGCTCATGGCTACTTCGGTTTCCCTATGAATGCCTATCAACTGACGCATCAAACGAGTCAAATACGGCACTAAAGACGAATTAAAAATATAATTGTTTTGCTCGTACAAAAATGCTTTGATTTCATTCATTTGATCCTGTGCGCGCGGGTGAGTCAGATATACTCTTTCAAAAAACTTACTTGGAACGCTTTTTAAAACATCGACATTTTCAATTTCTTCAGACCACAGAATCGCATCAGCCCAATTATGAAGTTTGAACTGCCCTTGGAGCAGTATTCCCAACCACTCTTTATCAGTTTTTGGAAATTTGCGGATTTGTGGGGCTTGCAGACCCAAAACGCGGCTTTCCACAGGGCGGATAACCCTAAATCGTTGTTCGACTTCGTTTGGCGAAGGCTTAAGAGCTTGAAGTGTCCTTGTCATAGAATTTAGAATTTTAGCGTTCGAATAGTTATTGTTCTAAATTGATACCAAAAAAAGTTAAATTTTAATAGACTGATTTTCAGTGATTTACAAACTATATTTTAACAATTTTTGTTTTTCTATGTTCAATATCGATAATTCTTTTGTTCGTTTTTGAACACAAATCTTACATAATTCTCAATTTTGGCACATGAGCAAAACCATTGGTTTGTATTTTGGTTCTTTTAACCCGATCCACATGGGGCATTTGATAGTGGCACAAGCGATCTGCCAAGTGCCTGATATTCAAGAAGTTTGGTTTGTAGTTTCGCCCCAAAATCCATTTAAAAAACAAAAAACCCTTTTGCATGAGTTTGACCGTTTTGATATGGTCGAGAGGGCGATTGCCGACAATCCCAAGTTTAAGGTTACAGATATCGAATTTGGTTTGCCAAAACCAAGCTATACTATAGATACTTTGCAAGTTCTGTCTGGTAAATACCCCAACTTTAGCTTTCGAGTCATTATGGGATCGGACAATCTGGAAAACTTTGAAAATTGGCGACAGCAGGAAAAAATATTGAATGAATACGGACTCATCGTCTATCCTCGTCCCAATTATCCTTTGCAAAATCATTTGTTAGAAAACCCTAAAGTTCTGATAATCAAAGATGTACCACTGATGGATATTTCAGCAACCTATATTCGAACTTGTATCCAAAACGGTTTTTCGATCCGTTATCTTGTCCCTGATTCGGTTGCCGATCTGATCGGTTTGAAGAAATATTATGAGGTTTGAGTTTTTCAAAATGTTTTTTTCTTACTTTGCTTTTTTATGAACACAGCCACCGCAATTATGCTCGAAAAACTCATTAGACCGCATATTTTAAATCTAAAACCCTATTCTTCGGCAAGGGACGAATACAAGGGCAAAGAAGGCATTTTTTTAGATGCCAACGAAAACGCCATAGGTTCGGCTACGGACAGGCTTTTTAACCGTTATCCAGACCCTTACCAGCACGAACTCAAGGCGCTGTTGGCGGAATTTCATGGGCTTCGTCAGGAACAAATTTTCGTTGGTGGGGCAGGCAGTGATGAATGTATCGAATTGATTATCAGGCTTTTCTGCGAACCCCAAGCGGATAATATTTTGCTTTTACCGCCCACTTACGGTATGTACGAAGTCAGCGCCAATGTAAATAACGTTCGGATCAAAACAGCGAATCTAAAACCCGATTTCCAACCCGACACGTCCAAAATATTCCAAACTATAGATTCCCATACCAAAATTATTTTCATTTGTTCGCCCAATAACCCAACAGCAAACTTGATTCATCTGGAAAGTATTTTGGAGATTTTGGAAAAATTCGAAGGAATTGTAGTAGTTGATGAAGCCTATATCGATTTTGCTGGCACGCCTTCTTGGACTACCCAGCTTGAGCATTTTCCAAATTTGATCATTTTGCAAACTTTTTCGAAGGCTTGGGGCATGGCTGGTTTGCGTTTGGGGAAAACCTTTGCTAATCCTTTGGTTGTCAATTATTTGAATAAAATAAAATTGCCTTACAACATAAGCCAAATTGCCCAAGAAATCGTTTTGGAAGGATTAAAAAATTCTGAAAAACAACAAAACATGGTGAGGGAAATCTTGGCGGAACGCCAAAAACTACTGGAAGAATTAGGCAAAATAGCTTTGATCAAATATATTTTTCCCACAGATGCCAATTTTGTTTTGGTCAAGACCGAAAAACCACAACAGATTTATGAGGATTTGGTCAGGCAAAAAATAATCTTAAGGGACAGATCAAAAGTAAGTCTTTGCGAAGGTTGCCTCCGAATTACGGTTGGCACAGGAGGCGAAAATAAGGCTTTGATTGCCGCTTTACGCAGTTTTTAACCAAATATTCTTTTCTTTGAAGTTTGGGTTTTGCATACCAAAAAATTATAAATCCCACAAAGGCAGAAAAAAAATAGCTTTATTCAATTTGCTGAATAAAGCTATTTTTTTTTATAAAAGTTTAACTCCCTGCTTTTTTAGCCGCTTCGTCCAACTCTTTTAATCTTTTTTTCCAATCTTTTTTGCTTTCGCCGTCCCTACGCAGTCTTGGGTCGACCGCAGGCTGGGTTTCGGTTACAGTGGTCGTATCTGTAGCCGCTTCAGGTTGCGGATCGTCAAGGCTTTGAACGGTTACATCTATGTAGCGTTCTTTGTCGCCAATTTTGAACTCAACATCTTTTTTGATGCCTGTGATTTTGTAAGGATACAAAGTAGATTCGGCAATTTCAATGCTTATTTCTTCTCTGCGACTTTCTTCGGAAAGTTCTTTGCGGGCATCTACATAATCACCGTAATAAATGATGTTTGTATTTGTGCCTTTAATTTTAAAAGAACAAGGTTTTTTAGGATTAATACCTTTGAAACGAACTACGGTCATGGTTTCAAATTCGCGTTTGAATACAAAAGTAACTTCGTTTTGGGCGGCATCAAGGTCGGAAACCAAGAAAAAGTTTTCGTGCAAACTGCTACAGCCGCTAATGGTAACTTCTACGCGGTGCGCTTCGGGAAAAATAGGGATCGTTTTGCGAATGCTACCTGTTTTGAACCGACTCGCTTTGGAAATATCGATTTTGTACTCTTCACTTGTGTTGAGCAAAATTTCACCGTCTTTATCAAAATAACGCACAAAAGCCACATGATAAGGTTTTTCGCTATTCACAACCGCAATCGTAATGGTTACAAAACGGTCGGCTTTTGCTCCTTGGGCTTGGGCATACTGAAAACCCACTAAGGCTAAAAGACAGGCTAATAAATAAAAACGCATTTTTTTCATGACTTTATTAATTTGGAAAAATAAGGTTTCAAATTGTTTTTGTGTTAAAAGTAGTTGCAAGTATTTTGCCGTAGTGCCAAATTAAAAAAAAAAATTTGACAAAATCCTAATTTTATAAGAATAGTACAATAAACATTTTTTAAAATACTATTGAAAAGCAATAAATTGGCAAGGCAATAATTTTTTTTCATTTTTTTTTCAAAATTTCATTTTTTTTTCTTACTTGCAAGTTACTATCTGAAAAACACACAAAAAAATATGAGCCAAATCACGCGCGTTTTTGATATATTCGACCGCCAACTTGCCCAAAATCCTTTGGCAGATTGCCTAAATCATAAAGTAAAGGGCAAATGGGTGAGTTTTAGTACCCAAGAAGTAGCCGCCAAGATCAATGCAGTAAGTCTTGGTTTGTTGAAATTGGGGATTCAGAAGAACGACAAAGTTGCCATTATTTCGGCGAATCGCCCTGAATGGAATTTTGTGGATTTGGGCATACAGCAGATTGGGGCTATCAGTGTCCCTATGTACCCGACCATTACTGCCGAAGATTTTAAATATATTTTTGAGCATGGCGAGGTAAAAATCGTTTTTGTAGAAAATGCAGAACTTTTCCAAAAAGCAAGCACAGCCACTGCCAGCAATCCGCTACCTATCTACACCTTTAGTGAAGTAGCAGGAGCAAAACACTGGACTGAGGTAGAAAACTTGGGTAAAGGAGAAGATGTGGCTCAACTTAAACCTTTGAAAGATGCTGTAAAACCACAAGATTTGCTTACTTTGATCTATACTTCTGGCACAACAGGCAAACCCAAAGGTGTAATGCTTTCACACAATAATATAGTGAGCAATGTTTTGGGCGTGCGGGATTTATTCCCCATAAAAGAAAAAACAGGCGGAAAAGTGTTGAGTTTTTTGCCAATATGTCATATTTTCGAACGAACAGGCGTGTATGTTTATTTCTACTGTTTTGCTTCGGTATATTATGCTGAAAGTATGGAAACGATTGGCGAAAACATCAAAGAGGTAAAACCTGATGTATTTTTGGCGGTGCCGCGTTTGCTCGAAAAAGTATATGACAAAATTATTGCAAAGGGATTTGAGCTGACAGGAATCAAGAAAAAGCTGTTCTTTTGGGCAGTTGATTTGGGGAAAGTCTATGATCCAAACAAATCAGGCGGCTTTTTCTACGATTTGCAGTTGAGTCTTGCCAATAAATTGATTTTTAGCAAATGGCGTGAGGCTTTGGGTGGCAACGTGAAGGCAATTATTATAGGTTCTGCGGCTTTGCAACCGCGCCTCGCAAGGGTATTTTGGGCGGCGGGAATCAAAGTGGGCGAAGGATACGGTTTAACGGAAACCTCCCCCGTGATTGCGGCAAATCACTGCGAAGTCGGGCGAATACACATAGGTACGGTGGGCGAAGTGATAGAAGGCTGTGAGGTAAAAATAGCCGAAGACGGAGAAATCCTTTGCAAAGGCTCGAATGTGATGATGGGATATTATAAACAGCCCGATTTGACTGCCGAAGTGATCAAAAATGGTTGGTTTCACACAGGCGATATTGGCGAAATGGTCGAGGGAAAATACTTGAAAATTACCGACCGCAAAAAGGAAATGTTTAAGACTTCGGGCGGCAAATACATTGCTCCACAGGTCATGGAAAATAAATTTAAGGAATCGGTTTTTATCGAGCAGTTGATGGTGATTGGCGAAAATCAAAAATTCCCTGCGGCTCTGATCATTCCAAGTTTTGATCACCTACGAAAATGGTGCAGTATGCACGATATTCCCTATTCGACCGACAAAGACATGATCCGAAATGAAAAAGTCTTGCACAAAATTCAGGAGGAAATCGAAAGGCTGAATGAGGGCTTTGGGAATTGGGAAAAAATCAAGCAATTCAAACTTTTGCCCCAACTTTTTAGCATCGATGGCGGGGAACTTACCCCAAAACTAAGCCTCAAACGCAAGGCGATTATGGCAAAATACGAAAAAGAAGTTTTGGAGATTTACGGTAGTAGTATTTAACAAGAAACCCCAGCATTTCTAAAAAAGAAATGCTGGGGTTTTTCATTTCGTTCCTCTAAATTTTTGGATCAAATCCAATAAATGGTCTTGAAAAAAACGAAATTGTAAAACATCGGCTATGCTTTCTGCGCTTTCCAAAATATCGATAATAAAACTGCGGATTTCTTGGCTCGAAGGCTGACTTGCCAAAAAATGCTTTACGTACGCTACAGAATTTAGTGTAGCCGAATTTTGGCAAACTTTGATCAAAAAAGATTGATCGGGTTTATGAAAATCTTTTTCCAAATCTCGAATGTCATCGGCTAATTGAAAACCAATATGATATTCCATCTTCAAAAGAAAGTGTTGATAAAAGCCCCTTATTGTTGCCTTTCCCTTTAAATCTACCTTTGTCTGTTAGAGGTATGCCTGTTTTGAGATCAATCTGAAATAAATTACCCGCCATAGTAGTCATGTAAAGTATTCCTATATTCCGAATCGAATAATTATAATCAGTAATAAAATCATCACCTGAAAACATTTTAACCATTTTGGCAATAAAAAGCCCTTCTTGCCCTGTATTGAATTGCCAAATGGTTTTTTGTTCTTCAAAAGAAAAAGCCCCAATTTCATTTGATCTCAATTTATAAATTAATAGACCTTCTCTACTAAAGGTCTATTAATCTCGCCTTCGGTCATGTGAATGGTGTAAAGTTTCTTTTGTTCATTCAGATCAGAAATATTGAGTATTTGGGAAGAATAAGCTAAAATAATGGCTTTTTGTCCATAAAATACCAAAGCTATTCGTTCGTAGGCTTGCTGATCAAATGAGCAGATATTTACTTCGCCTGTTTCTAAGTTTAGCATTTTTACATTTTGCTGATCCAAAAAATAAAAATGCTTAAGATACTGAAAACAGGTAGTGGTATTTAAGACTTTGCTAATACTTGTTTTATGAATTTCTTTTCCATTCTGATCCTGATATTATTAGGTTTGAAGGATTAGAAATAGCAAAGTAAATTTGGTCTTGGTATTGTAGCACAGTGGTTAAACTATGATTTTTAGGAAGTAAAACTTCACCATGCTCTTTCAAAGTTTGCGCTAAAAGATGATTAGTCGCAAAAAAATATGAGAATATAAATAATTTTTATAAATTATAAAATATAGTATGATTAAAAAATGTATAAGTGAGTGATTTTCTTGTTCAAAAATATGATGTTCCGATAGCATAATTTTATTTCGTTTGTTAAAAATAACTATTTTGATAACAGTATGGTAAATGTAATTTATTGTAATAATATGATCTAAATTTGTTTTTGGATTTCTTTGTGATGATTTTTCTGAAATAAAAAGCCCAGCATTTCTAAAAAAGAGATGCTGGGCTTTTTTTAGGTTTAATTTTCGATATATTTCAGAAAAATATCCGAAAAATCTTTTTTTACGTATTTTGTGCGGGTTTCACCGATCCAAGCGTAAATATATTCGTTGATTTTTGCCAATTCTTCGGCTTTGTTCATGCCTTCGTTTTTAGAGCCACTTACGACCGCTACGGCTTTGTGCAAACTTTCGATTCGTTCGTTGAAATGTCGGTCGTTTTCATTGACTATTTTGGACATGGCATAGAGGGCTTTGTACAAATCCGATAATTGGGCAATTTGTTTTTTATCCACATCTATCGAAAATTTGACACCGCCGACCTGAAATTTGATCTCGACATCAAGGTCTATGTTGCCTGCCGTTTCGAGAAAAACCTCCGAAATAGGGTAATTGGCGTAATCATAGCGTTTTAACACTTTTTTCGTATTGACGGCACTGTTGCCATCTACGTGGATTAGGGTGGTGTTGGTAAAACAATATTCGTCTTGTTTGGACTTGATGAGGAAAAAAATCTTTTCTCCGTCTTCGTGCAAAACGTAATCGTCCGAATCAACTTTATCGTATTCGGAAGGAGGAATAATTTTGCCAATATCACTCAAACCGAGCGCATCAGCGGCAAATTTTTTGAACATAGGGGGAATTTTTGGGATTAATTTGGAAAAAAAATACTTATAAAACCCGCAATTTCGTAGAAATTGCGGGTTTTGGGATTACCTATCGCCGCCGCCTTTTTGCAACCATGCCCCAATGCCAAAAGAAATGGCTAACAAGGTAACAAAAAAGGCGTAGCCTAAGATTTCTAAAGTAGTCATATTTTTGTAAGATTTTGTATTGTAGAACAAATTTTAGAACAAATATAAAAAATATTTTGTGTTTCGAAGGCTTTGTTTTCTTATTTTCGTCAAAAATTTGATTTATGATCGCTTTCTTGTTGCGTATTTTTCTTTTTCCTTTCGCTATTTTGTACGATTTGATCACTCGAATCCGCAATTTTTTGTACGAAAAGCGTTTTTTCCAAACTGTCCAGCCTCCTGTACTGACGCTTAGCGTAGGCAATTTGAGTCTGGGCGGAACAGGCAAAACGCCTTTTGTGGCGTATCTGATTGGTTTGATCAACCAAAACCAAGAAACAGCAGTCCTAAGTAGGGGTTATGGACGCAAAACGAAAGGTTTGCGCATAGCCGAAAAAACCTCAAATCCTGCCGAAATTGGTGATGAACCGCTACAATTATTACTAAATTTTCCTGAAATAGTCTTAATAGTTGCCGAAAAAAGGGTTTTGGCTTTTCCAGTTTTGATCCAAAACTTTCCCCAAATCAAGTACCTGATTCTTGATGATGCGTACCAGCACCGAAGCGCGGGCAGACACTTAAATATTTTGCTTACCGATTATTCTCGTTTGTTTTCACAGGATTTCGTTCTGCCTGCGGGACGCTTGCGGGAAAGCAGAAAAGGGGCAAAACGGGCTTCTGCGGTGATAGTTACGAAATGCCCAGCAGAACTCGGAAACGAAGAAAAAGAAAGCATAAGAACCCAAATTAAAAAATACACTTTGCCAGAAACACCGATTTTTTTCGCCAAAATTCATTATTTTGAACCCAAACCTGTTTTTGAAAAGACAAATTGGGAGATCACAAAAACCATTATTTTGATCACAGGTATTGCCCATACCGAAGCCTTGCGAAAAGAATTGAGCCAAAATCATGAAATTTTGGAGCATTTGGCATGGGCAGATCATGTGGTTTATGATTTGGAAAAAATCAAGGAAATGAAAATAAAATATGATTTTTGGAAGAAAAAAAACGGAAATATTAGTCTGCTAACGACCGAAAAAGATGCCGTAAAGTTGCGCTTTTTTAAAGAATTAACCGATTTTCCACTTTTTTACCTCCCCATTCAAACTATTTTTTTGGAAAATGAAAAGGGTGCTTTTGAGAAATGGTTTTTAGAAAAAATTAATTCTTTTACGGTCTAATTTTGTGTAGGGGAAAAGGATAGAGATTTTATAATTTTTCTTATCTTTGTAGAAATGAAAAATTTATGGCAAAAGATTTTTATCACCAATTAGTCAAACAGGCTTTGGAAAAAGAGGCTTGGAAAATTACTCACATCCCTATTATTTATCAAATATTGCCCTTAAAATAGACTATGAAATTGATTTGGCGGCTGAGAAATTATTGATTGCTGAAAAGGCGAACCACAAAATTGCTGTAGAAATAAAAAGTTTTTTAAAAACCTCGTTTGTGCATGAATTTCACAGCGTTTTTGGACAATATTTAGTTTATCAAGAAAGTTTGTGGCGAATAGAGCCTGATCGAGAACTGTTTTTGGCTATCCCTTCTACAGTGGCTACTCGTTTGGAAAAGCACCCTTTTTTGCAACAACTCATTTCGCAATATCGTATTAAAATTATGGTTTTTAATTCTGAAAACAACACAATTACTATATGGAAAGCATAAAAAAAAGACATAAATACGAAAAAATACTTTTGAAACTTTTACAAGAATGGGCAAGTCCACAGGATCAAATTTTGATAGATAAAACCCAAAAATATTATCAAATTTTACGAACAGGATTTGATAGTGATCGTTTGTATTTTTTTAGGGTTCGAATGCACTTTTCGATCAGAGAAGATGGAAAAATTTGTATTTGGGAAAACCAAACGGATATCGAAATAGGTGATGATTTGATTGCTTTGGGCATACCCAAATCTGATATTTTACCTGCTTTTTTGCCTACGGATGCCCGAAAATTAGTCGGGTATGCGGTATAACTCAATCCTTTCTTGGAATAATTGTTTTAAACTCCACCCTTCTATTCAAAGCCTTGTTATTTTCCGAATCGTTAAAAACAAACTATCTCCTTGTTGTTCAAGGATTTGCAAGGAATCAGTTTGGGCAAAAAGGGAAAGGTTTGCCCAAAATAAAAGAAGAAAAAAGAGTAGCGGTTTCATAAAAAATGGGAATTAAAAAATGAAAAGGTAATTTTAAGAAAAAACGAGGAATTTAGTTTCAAAAAATGTATTTTTACGTAATAGAAATAAAAAAGTATGAAAATAGAAATAGAAGTGCCAGATAGTTTGGCTAACAGAATGGCTTTATTTAGCCCTGAACAGCGTTTTTGGGTAAGCATTGCTTTGTATAAACTGTATTCGCATTTCGAACATCTCGAAAAAATCAATCTCCCTATTTTTGGTTTATTTTCAGAAAAAGAAAAATTGGTATTGTTAGATTTGCTCTATCTTTGGTTTGTGCCTCTTGCACAACCTATCGAATCGCTTATGAAAGTGATGAGTCAAGAAGCCGCCGCCAATGGTTTAAGCCCTGAAATATTAGATCAGATATTGAATGATGAAAACTAAACGCTTTGTTTTGGACACGAATGTATTGGTAAGCGCCGCCCTTTTCGAGCAATCTTTGCCTCATAAAGCCTTCGAAAAGGCGAATAGAGTGGGTAAAATATTGATTTCAGTAGCTACTTTACAAGAATTGGAAAATGTCTTGCAACGTGCCAAGTTCGATAAATATATTTCCCTCGATAAGCGAAAAATGTTTGTTGCCTATATTGCCCAAAATGCCGAATTAATCCCAATTACTCTTATTATTGAGGCTTGCCGAGATACTAAAGATAACCAATTTTTAGAAGTGGCGGTTTGTGGAAATGCCGATGCCCTTGTTACGGGTGATACTGATTTGTTGGTTTTACACCCCTTCGAAAATATCCCCATTCTTTCACCAAAAGATTTTTTGGAAAATGAAAATTGAAATAAAATGGCATTTTACTTCCTCTCCCAAATCGGATACACAACCACCCTTCTATTCAAAGCTCGATTATTTTCCGAATCGTTTGGAACCGTAGGTTCATCTGCACCAAAATATTCAATTTGCAAGCGAGAAGGCGAAATGCCCCGATTCACTAAATACTTGGCAATTGCTACTGTTCGCTTCAAAGATAAAAAAGTAGGTTGATTTTCAGTATTATCACAATTCCCCTCAAGTTTGAGATGTAACCAAGCATAATCATTAAGTGCGTGTACTGCATCCTCACAAGTTTGTTTGCTCCTTTCAATCACCTCAATCTGATAATCATTGGGATTAAAATTTATATTACTATACTATAAACTGTATAACCTTGTAAGGTCTTAAAGACCTTACAAGGTTGAAAATCAATATTTTACGAAGATAAAAATGTGTAACTTATAAGCGTTTTTAGTATAAAAAGGATATATGTAGGTCTATCATACATTTTAATAGAAACCATTATTTCCTTTTGAGAATACTTATAAGAAACAATTTCCTCATTAGCTTCTTGGTACTTACCTTTCCTTATACTAGTTAATATATACTTTCCTAAAGGCAAACTTGCCCAATAGATACCTTTGGCAATTTTAAAATAGTTAAATTCTTTGGCATTTGTTAATGCTTTAATTTCCAAATCTGTATCTATTATTTCTTCTGTATAACCATCAATAATTTGTACCACAAAATAATTCAAACTATCCTGATGCTTTACTTGTGAGAAATAAATCTGTGCCTGTTCTATTTCTTTAATAGTTTTACTAATGTATGCTATATCGCCAATATTATAAGTTTTCAACTTTTGATAAATGGCTAATCCTTTTGCTAATTCCTTCATTTTCAACAAACTATCTGCTTCTTTAATTAATCGAGAATTTGCCTTTTCCGTACTGTCTTTTACAAAAATGGTCTGTATTCCTCCCTCGAAAAATACTTTTCCATATTCCGCAAACCGAATTTGTCTTGTAATTTTCAGTTCAAAATATCTTTCAAAAACGCCCGAAAATAGACTCGACTTGCCTGATCGTTTTGTCCCACCAAAAACAAGCTATCTCCTTGCTGTTCAAGCATTTGCAAAGAATCGGTTTGGGCAAAAAGGGAAAAATTTAAACCAAAAAAGAAAACGATTAGAAAAAATGATTTTTTCATGGGCATTGATTTTGTATATTTGCTATACAAGATACAAAAAACGACAAACATGAAACTGCAAACACTACTAATTTTTCTGTTTTTTGCCAATTTTTTTTGTCCCAAAGCGGTTTTTTGCCAAAAAATGCAGACCGTTCGCCAAGACACTGCACAGACTTACACCGTCCAAAAAGGCGATAATCTTTCACGCATTTCCCAGAAATTTGGCAAAAAAATGCCCGATCTCATGAAATGGAACAGTTTGGAAACTGCCGAAAATATTAAAATTGGGCAGAAAATTTGGCTGATCGAGCCGCCTACCAAATTAAGTGTAATTTCTTCGCCCCAGCCAAAACCTACTAACCAAGATTTGAGTTATTTAGATGCGGAAATTCGGAAAGAAAAGCCCAAAAAAGGCGTAACCCGACAAGCAGGCATGGCAGAAATGATTCCCGATACGGACTCGAACCTGAAATTGGCTTTGCACAAAAGCGCTCCCGCAGGAACGTATTTGCGTGTGTATAACGAAGGAACGCGGCGCGGCGTTACGGTCAAAGTCATTGGTAAATTGCCTGCGATTGATATCGAAAAATCGATCCTTGTCAAACTTTCCCGCAGTGCTTGCCAAAGTTTGGGGGCTGTGAATCAGCATTTTCCTGTGATTGTTTTGTTTGAAAAAAAATAATTTTTATGAAACAAACTATTTGGAAACGGATTTACCTTGATCCTAAAGTCTTTCAAGGCAAACCGATCTTAAAAGCTAAAAACATTTTAGTTTCCGAAGTGCTTGAAAAATTGGCAGACGGAAAAACAATCGCTGAAATTATCCAAATATACCCATTTTTGGATACTGAAGATGTATTGGAATGTTTGCGTTATGCCGCTTGGTTAGCAACTTTGTCGGCATCGAATTGGGAAAAACATGAAGATTGGCTTTTTGGGCAAATTTTACAAAATAACACCAATCCACAATTTTATAATCGATCCGAAGCACTCAAATTTTTGGAAAATGATCAAGATTTTGTATGAGAAAAAATTTCTGAAAGACCTAAAAAATCTAAAAAGTAGCCCTTATTTTGCTAAAATAAAAGATTTTTGTTTTGAGGAAATAGAAAAGTGTGAAGATATTGAAGCCGTCTTACAATTATCTAATATTCGAAAAATGGAAGGTTTTGAGTCTTTTTATCGTTTTCGGATCGGTGATTATCGTATTGGAACAGAAGTCCAAACAGATGAGCAATTACTCATTTTTTTACGAGTATTACACAGAAACGAAATATATAAATTCTTTCCATCTGAATAAATTTGGGATTAAAAATTTGAAAAAAAATAATTTTAAAAATGCTCATAACCAAATCCTTACGTAAAAAATACGGCAGTTTGGAAGTTTTGCGGGGTATAGACTTGGAGGTCAAACAGGGCGAGGTAGTGGCAATCGTAGGGGCTTCGGGAGCAGGCAAAAGTACCCTTTTGCATATCTTGGGCGGTCTTGACAAAGCCGACAGCGGAGCAGTCGAGATTGGCGGAAAAGACCTTACTAAACTTTCGACCGACCAATTAGCCGATTTCAGAAACCAGCGCATTGGCTTTATTTTCCAATTTCATAATCTTTTGCCCGAATTTTCGGCTTGGGAAAATGTCTGTTTGCCAGCCCTGATCAAAGGCGAAAAACCCAAAGAAACGGATCGAAAAGCCGAAAAATTATTACGAATGTTAGGCGTTTTCGAACGCAAAGATCACAAACCCTCCCAACTTTCGGGCGGCGAAGCCCAAAGGGTAGCTGTAGTAAGGGCTTTGATCAACGATCCTGCGATTGTCTTTGCTGATGAACCCAGCGGAAACTTGGATTCCCGAAATGCCGAAGATTTGCACCGTTTGTTTTTCGAATTACGAAACGAACTGGGGCAAACTTTCGTATTGGTTACGCATAGTTTGGCTTTGGCGAGCATGGCGGACAGAAAAATCGAGATTCAGGACGGAAAAGTATTTTACCAACATCAAAACCAATAATTTCGTATGAGTAAAGCGTTAAAAGTTAAATCAAAAACAGCCCTTGACGAAGAAGTTGAGGCAAAACTGAACCAACAGGTCAAAATGGAGGGCATTTCGTCTTTTTACTACCTGACTATGGCTTCTTGGTGCGAAAAGAACGGATATTTGAAAAGTGCCGAATTTCTATATCACCATGCTGAAGAAGAAAAACTGCACATGATGAAACTCATTCGGTACATTAACGAAGTTGGCGGCTACGCGCTTGCCCCCGAAATCAAAAACCTAAAATACAAATACGATTCGCTTCGTGATGTTTTCGAACACGTTTTGGAACACGAAGTTGCCGTTACGAATGCCATAAACGGACTTTTCGATTATTGCTTCGAAAAGAAAGATTTTATCACTATGCAATTTATGCAGTGGTATGTGAATGAACAGCGTGAAGAGGAATCTTTGGCGCGCCGAATATTAGAAATTTTTGATATTATAGGCGAAGCAGGGCAAGGTTTATGGCTTATCGACCAAGAAATTGGCAACATTCACCAAGCCTTGCTTGCGGCGGCGGCTCAAGAAGCAGGAGCCTAATTATATCAATAAACCTATAAGGTTTTGAAAACCTTATAGGTTTGATTATCAAGGTTTTATGATTTTCGAACGAAATACAGGAAATTTTTTGGAACGAATATTGAAAAAAAGTAATTATTTTCACAAAAACAATTATTTTTATGCCAAATATTACCTGTATGCCGCTTACACCCACTCTCATAGATGAAGTTGCCCATTATGCTACAGATTTGTTGCAAAACCAACTTCCTGCGCACTTCTATTATCACAGTTACGAGCATACGGTTTATGTCGTCCGGGCGGCAGAAAAACTTGCCCAAAAAGAAGGTTTTTCGGCAGAACAGAAGGCGATTGTAAAAGTGGCGGCGTGGTTTCATGACGTAGGCAATATAGTCAAACCCATGGGGCATGAAAGCGAAAGTTGCTTGATTGCCAAAACTTTTTTGGAAAAAGAAGGACTCGAAACCGAAACGATTGAGTTAATTTTAGGTTGCATTATGGCGACCAGAATGCCCCAAAATCCGCAAAATGACTTAGAAAAAGTGGTTTGTGATGCCGATTTGTATTATCTTTCCCAACCCGAATTTTTGGAAACTTCCTTGCTACTGCGCAAAGAATGGGGGGCATTGTTTGATCGCCATTTTTCCGATCAGGATTTTTACGAACAGAACATCAAATTTCTGGAAATGCACCAATATTGGACTCCTTATGGCAGAAATATACTTGCTCAAGAAAAACAAAAAAATATAGTTTCACAAAAACAACTTTTGGGAAAATAAGGCATGAAGCCCACACAAACGGCGTGTTGCCCTACAAAAAAATGGTTTGCATATCACGAACCAAAACTCGATCAATATTTCTTGGATTGGTGGAATCGATTATTCGCTATGACAATTTTTTGTAAAAATTGTGTATCAAATAAATACGTGCTGTTTTTGTAAGTCTTTTTTCCAGTTGAGTAAAAACAAATTGACATAAAAAACCAATTCTTTTTCCTTTTCCTTACAAAATTTTCGCCAAGCATCTAAGCCGATTCGAAAAAACTATTGGCTTTATAACCCATGTTTTTTTATTTTTTCTTTTTTATATGTAATAAAAATCCTGATTTTACACATAATCCTACCGCAATACTTACCAAAACTATCAATTTGTAAAGTTGATCTTATAAATGCGTATTTTCTAAACAAAATTCATACGTTTTGAAAGCTTTTTTCAAAAATTTCCTCAATTCTGTCTTCAGTGATTTCGATCATCATAAAAAGCCTCTTTGTGTTGTTTTGATGCAATATTAGGCTTTTTATTTTTTTGAAAAAAAATGTTGTGTGGCATGAATTTGCCTTATTACTTATTCCCTTTCGGTCAATAAAAAAACGACCATGATTTATTTTTTATTCCACCTTATAGTCCTGAATTAAATTTTGGAAAAAGAAAAATATTTTTTTGATAAATCATATAGATATTATAGAACTTATATATATTTGCGGACAAATTACTCAAAAATTCCTTTATCAAAACCTAATTATCTTATGCAAAATGTATTTTCTGGCGCTATTTGCCCTGTTTCTTTGGAAAAAGTGAATGATTCTGCGGTGCGTTTGGGAGCATTTCTTACGATTTGTCTAAGCATTTTGGGTTTATATACCGAAAATAGTCTATTGTTTGCTTGCTTGGGTTTGGATTTTGCTTTGCGCGCTTTCTCCTTAGGTCGTTTTAGCCCTATAGCCTTGATTTCCAAATATTTAGTACCTATTTTGAACTTACCAACACAGATGGTCGATACCGCCCCCAAAAAATTTGCGGCAGGAGTAGGAGTAGTTTTTTGTGCTTTGATTTCAGGGTTTTTGTTGATTCAATGGTTTCAAACTGCCCATTTTTTAGGAATAATTTTATTGGTTTGTGCTTCTTTGGAAGCCTTTTTGGGCTATTGTGTAGGTTGTCAGGTGTATGCTTGGTTTGTTTTGCCTTTTTCTAAAAAAATAAAAACATAGGTATTCATAAGTCAAAAAATTCGTATCTTTGTTACGGAAACAAAAACGAAAAAAATGCAATTTGCAGACATAAAAAATGATATTGCCTTTCGCAAAATCTTTGGAAACGAGAACAAAACAGAAATTTTGATTTCGTTTTTGAATGCCGTTCTCAAATTGGAAGGGACTAAAAAATTAGTCTGGGTCGAGATTCTTAACCCCTATCAAATGCCTATTGTTTTGGGAGCAAAATCGACGATTTTGGACGTGAAAGCCAAAGACAAATCAGGTAATGAGTACATTGTCGAGATGCAAGTT
The DNA here is from genome assembly GCA_013297565.1 of Cytophagales bacterium. Lineage (GTDB taxonomy): Bacteria > Bacteroidota > Bacteroidia > Cytophagales > Thermoflexibacteraceae > JAAFHK01. The sequence continues at coordinate 2,528 of JAAFHK010000006.1, read as the reverse complement.
ACGGACAAATTGGGCTTTGCCAAAAGAGTGGTTTATTACAGTGTTAAATCGTATTCTGCCCAACTCAATGTTGGCGAGGACTATTTCGAACTCAAACCGACCATTTTTATTGGGATTCTGAACTTCACATTTTTGGAAAATCTACACTACCTCTCAAGGCATTTGATTTTGGATGCCCAAACCCACGAACACCAATTAAAAGACTTAGATTTTAATTTTATAGAACTCCCCAAATTTAACAAAACTGAGCAGGAATTAGATAATTTGGTAGAAAAATGGATTTTTTTTATCAAAAATGCAGATACCTTAACCGTAATCCCAGCAAACTTAGATGATGAAGGGCTACGTAGCGCTTACACGGAGGCAGACAAACACCTTTGGACACGAGCAGATTTGGAGGCTTACGAATATGCCCGTATGCGCGAAACAGACGATATAGCCAGAGAATTGTTGGTGGAACAAAAAACTGAGTTGCGAAAGCAGATTGAAATTGCTAAAAAAATGCTTAGGCGAGGTACTGATGTCGAAATAATCGCAGAGGATACTGGCTTAACGCTTGAACAAATAGAAAATTTGCGATAAGAAAAGTAAGAAATCATGACAACAGAAAAAGAAATATTAGCGGCTTTGGCTACGGTCGAGGAGCCTGATTTGAAAAAGGATTTGGTAAGCCTGAATATGATCCAGAATCTGGTCGTAGAAGGGAAAAAAGTGCGTTTTACGGTCGTGCTTACCACGCCTGCCTGTCCGCTAAAAGAGCTAATCCGCCAGCGTTGCGAAGATGCGATTGCTACGGTGAGTAAGGACTTGGAAGTGGAGATAGAGATGAAAGCCAATGTAACAAGTTTGAGGGGCGAAACGCCAATTTTGCCCAATGTAAAAAATATTATTGCAGTGGCTTCTGGCAAAGGCGGAGTAGGAAAATCGACCATTTCGGCAAATTTAGCTTTGGGTTTGGCACAAAGCGGAGCAAAAGTAGGATTAATCGATGCTGATATTTCTGGTCCCTCTATCCCCACTATGTTTAACTGCGAAACGGCGCGCCCAGGGGTAGTCCAGAAAAATGGCAAAAGCATGATTATTCCTATCGAAAAATACGGAATCAAATTGCTTTCTATTGGTTTTTTGAACCCAACAGGCGAGGCGGTCGTGTGGCGAGGTCCTATGGCAAGCTCGGCTTTGCGCCAGTTCATGGCGGATACGGAATGGGGCGAATTGGACTATATCGTCATTGACCTCCCACCAGGTACGAGTGATATTCATTTGACTTTGGTGCAAACCGTTCCTGTAACGGGTGCGGTGATAGTTACGACTCCTCAAAAAATTGCCCTTACGGACGCACAAAAGGCAGTTTCTATGTTTTTACAAAAAACAATTAATGTCCCAATTTTGGGTGTAATCGAAAATATGTCCTATTTTACGCCCGAAGAATTGCCTAACAACAAATATTATCTTTTTGGCAAAGATGGCGGAAAATTATTAGCCAAACGGAATGAAATTGCATTTTTGGGAGAAGTTCCTATCGTCCAAAGTATCAGAGAAGCAGGTGATAAGGGCGAACCTTCGGTATTGCAAAACGAAATAACTTCCAAAATATTCCGAAATTTGGCACAAGAAGTGGCACGAGCCGTAGCCCTACGGAACGCCCAAATGCCCACAAGCAAACCTGTAGAAATGCTGTAAAATAGGCTTAAAGGGAATTAATTTTGTACTTTTGTACCAAAAAATAAAAAACATGAACAAAGCACAAATAGGTTTGATTGGGCTTGGAATTTTGATGGTGCTTGGGCTTTTTGCCCTACCCAAATCGGTCGTGAGTACGCGCAATTCCGTAGTGGAAATTGGTAGTGAAGGGAAAGCAAAACCTGAAGAACACAGCGAAAATGATGGACACGATCATTCGAAAAATCCTGATTTTCACCAAGTTAGCCTTTCGGAAGCCGAACAGAAAACGCTTTCTGAACAAATCGGGCTTTTCGAAAAAGCAAAAATTGAAAAAGAAAAAAAGGCTTTTTTTGAAAAAATAAAAGGCTTTTTCGAAAAAACAAATCGTTACGACAGCGTGGCGGTGTATGCCGAAAAAATAGCCACCCAATTTCCAAATTTGGAAAACTGGGTACAGGCAGGAGAAAACTATTTGGAAGGGGCGAAGTTTGCGGTCGAACCCGCCGCAAGACAGAGTTTGGCACAAAAAGCAAGACTTTTTTTGGAAAAAGCCTTTGCGGAAAAGCCTGAAAAAACGGATTTGAAGGTAAAAATAGGTTCGACTTATGTTTTTGGTGAAAATCCGATGCAAGGGATTATGATGATTCGGGAAGTGGCTGAAAAAGAGCCAGAAAACCGTTTGGCAAATCTGCAATTAGGCATTTTTGCGATCCAATCGGGGCAGTTTGCCAAAGGGATCGAACGGTTTGAAAAACTCTTAAAACAAGATTCGGAAGATTGGGAAGCCCAATTTTATTTGGGGGTTTGCCTGCTCGAAACCCAAAAAAATGCAGAAGCCAAGCCGTATTTTGAGAAGGTGGTAG
>JAAFHK010000059.1:788-14088 GCA_013297565.1 Cytophagales bacterium | reverse complement strand
TAGGACTTACGCATTTTGCTCGTAATTGCTCAAAAATAACATTTTTTTCAAAAAATGTTATTTTTATAAACTCTTGATAATCAAGAACTAACAGTTCTTAAAGAACTGTTAGTTCTAAAAAATGCGTAAGTCCTAAATTTAATTGATGTAGTCCTCGGTTGCTATTTATATTTAATAAACTTAGCTTGTTGGGCTAAGTTTATTAAAATGAGTAAAAAGATTTTAATTGATTCAAAAATGAAGTTTTCCTCTCTTAAAAATGTCCGTAGTATTGAAGCATAAAAGCCCCAATTTGGTAAATTGTCCCAGTGTCTATTCCCAAAAACAAGAACTTACAAGCCCCCCAAAAAACTCTCTTTGCGGATCAGTTGGTTGATTTGGCTGTAGGGAATGGTTAGTTCGATGGCTTCTTTGTAGGTAAAATTATTCCTGAAATCCCGCGAAAATACGATGCCTGAAGTGGTAAAATAATAATTTTCCAGCATTTCATCAATGCTTTGCTTGATTTCGTCCGCTTGGTTGCGTCTATAAAACTGCTCGATGAGTTGTTTTTCGAGAATTTTGGTCAAAAAAGGACGATATTGGGCGGTCAAAACGCTGTTCAGGCTAAGTTGTTTGCCTGTCTTTAGGTCAAACGAACGGTACAGCGTTTGGCTTTTGGGTTCGGCAATGATGTGTTCCTTGCTGAATTTGGCACTTAGGAGGTATTTTGTATTTTCCAAAATTTTGGTTTCGTAGGTTTCCGAAAGCCATTTGTAATTAGGGTAATGTTTTTTTAGCTCCTCAATATCCGAAATTAGGACTTTTTCGAGGCGTTCGTGCAGGGCTTTTTTGTCCTTTGCATCTTTTATTTCAGGGATTTGCGCCGCCAGACGGTTAAATTCGTCTTCTAAAAGTTTGTTCAGGCTGTTTTTCATCAAAGGAAACTCGACATACAAATCCGTTCCCATTTCTCCTCTCGAACCTGATGCCATTTTTTTGCGGAAAAGGCTAATAATTTCAAAACGCACGCTTCCTTGTGGGTATTTTTCACTCAAAGAAAACTTTAAATTTTCGCCTGTTTCTCGGTCTTTTACGGTAATATTGAGTTTATATTCAGAATCGAACGCCGCCGTTCGGCTACTTTTCGTAGGAGCAAAATTCTTATCTTTAAAACCATAATAAACAAAAGTTTTGCGTTTGTGGTCTTTAGGATCGTTATAAAAGCCTGATAGTGAGGCTTCTGTGATATATAAATGTACCACGACTGTTTTTTCGTTCATTGTTCCTTCCATGCGTTTGTAATGGCTCATAGTTTGGAAAAAACGTTTTGCCGCAGGCATATCAACCCGCAGCACAAAGGCTTGCGGATAACCCAAATCTTGTACTTTTTTGAGATATAATTCGGCAGTGTCCTTGTTATTAAAATCCCCCAAACGGAATTTGGTGAGTTCGCCCTCGACTTCATACACTGTCCCGATGCTGTCCAAATTACTAAAGTCGGGCAAATTATTCCGGTCTTTGAAAGCCCCGATCTGCACCGCAAAAGCTGTAAAACGCATTTCAGGCAACATTTTGGTACTGTCTGTGGCGGTTTTGTACCAAAAAGGGCGTGCGAAAGCGTCTGAAAAACCTCTCTTTTGCACCAAAACCAACAGGCTATCGGCTTGGCGGCGGCTGGGAAATTTGCCGACCAAAATTCGGGTAAAATAGGCTTGGATTACTTGAGTATGAATTTCGCCCAAATCCTGTAATGAACTGAAATACTGTATTTTAGGCTGCCTAAATACGCCCACTTGCACCGCAAAAAGGCTGTCCGTATCTTGGGCTTGCGAGTTAAAAAATGCCATGCCCAAAAGGAGCATGAAAATAATTTTCTTTTTCATGAGGAGGAGTATAGTTTTGTTTGCTTGATTTTGCCTTAAATGCAAATGTATAAAGAAAAACCTTGCTATAATCAAAATTATTTCCATGTTTTTTGTATGTTTGGGAAATGGAATTTACTGAAAATTTTCTGTAGAACGGACTTGAGTCCGTTTATATACTGAAACTAAAATGGTTTTGTCGTAAAACGAAGTTCTTGTTCGTTTTTGTGGCGAACAAGAATGTTCGCCCTACAGAACCAATTTGATTGAGTATAAATGCAATGCACAGAAATTTGCTCAAGAATGGATAAACGCTTGGAACTCTCACAACATGGAGGATATTCTTTCCCATTATTCAGAGGACATAGAAATCACTACGCCCATGATAAAAATGGCACTCAGCATTGATAATGGCACATTACAGGCAAAGAACTTGTAGCTGCTTATTGGCAGAAGGCTTTAAATAAATTGCCAGACCTTCATTTCGAATTGTATGAGGTTACATCGAGTATCAATTCTGTAGCGCTGTATTACAAATCGGTGATGGATAAAAAAGCCATAGAAGTGATGTTTTTTGATGAACATGGAAAGGTAAATAAAATGTTTGCCCAATTATACAGAATAATTATATGTGGACAACAGAATCATTATGGTTTGAAGTGGCGATTGTAAGTATCATTTACGCATTAGGAAATATACTTATGGGACACTTTGAAGAACAAACTCCTAAAATTCGTAGGGTTGCTAAATACTTATTGACACTTATAATTGTTTGTAGCATTTCAATCTATTTTGGAAGGCAAACGGCTATGCTCTTTCTTTCTGTTTTCATTTTCCCTTTGCTGTACGTGCATGGGTATTATTTGCCCACGAAAAAAGGCATCAATGGTTGGACAGGAGAGCCAAAAAGCAAGTATTACGACTTTAGAAAGTGGAGTAAAGATATATTTTCAGGAAAATAAAACTTAAATCTATCAAATCTATAATATACTTCACACCATGACCTATAATTTTTATCAAATTGACGCATTTACAAACAAAGTTTTTGGAGGAAATCCAGCTTGTGTTGTGCCGCTTGATGCGTGGCTAACAGACGATATTTTGTTAAAAATAGCCAAAGAAAATGCAGTTGCTGAAACGGCTTTTTTTGTACAAAAAGGCGATAAAATACATTTACGTTGGTTTACACCTGAAATAGAAATGGATTTGTGCGGACACGCCACGCTTGCAGCGGCACATTGTTTGAAAACCATACTTGACTATAAAAGCGATAAAATTGTTTTCGAAACTTTAAGTGGCGACTTGACTGTTTTTATTGACAACGAAATGTATAAAATGGACTTCCCTGCCAGAATGCCATTAGCTGATACATTGCCTGAAGTCATTGAAAACTCACTAAGCATAAAACCAAAAGAGGTTTTGAAGTCAAGAGATTATGTGTTGGTGTATGAAAATGAAAGTGATATAAGAAATATCAAAATTAATCGTCAATTATTTGACCAGATCAACCTTGATCCTGGCGGCGTAATCATTACGGCAGTTGGAGATAATAGTGATTTTGTTTCAAGATTTTTCACACCGCAAGCCTCTATTTTAGAAGACCCTGTTACGGGTTCAGCCCATTGCTCCTTGATTCCTTTTTGGGCAAAAAGGCTCAATAAAAACAAACTATATGCGCTTCAGATTTCTGAACGAGTAGGGAAACTTTTTTGTGAGTACAAAGGCGATAGAGTTATTATCAGTGGGCAAGCAAAAACTTATTCAGTTGGTAAATTTTATATGGATTAAAAATAAACAAAAAATATGATTAACAGGTTTTATGAAGACGAGTTCGTCTTTATTGAAGAAGATTTGGCAAAGTCTTTTGTTCATTATGGCTACAAGCCAAGTTCGAAGCACTCTTTCATGACGGCTATTGATTACAAACGTTCCATGCTTGCGTATGGAAATCAAGTAACCTTATCAAACCAGATATTTTCATAGTCTCATAGAAGCTATGAACTGGCTGATCGGACTAAAAATGTGAGCATTTGATACCAAAAACACTTCACGTCTTACTACACAATGCCCCTTAATTCTTCCAAATGTTTGATTTCATAAGTCGGGGTTTCTTTATGAACAGCCTTTTTTCGGTTAAAAAATACAGAATCCATGCCACAGTTTTTTGCTCCTTGAATATCCGAATGTAGGCTGTCGCCAATCATCAGACTTTTTCGCAATTCTGCATGAGTTTCCGCCAAAACGTACTGATACAAAGGCAAATCAGGTTTTTTCATACCTGTTGTGATGGTCGTAAAAACCTTCTCGAAATACTCGGCAATGCCCGAATGTTCCATTTTGCTTTGTTGCCCTCGCCCTCCATTTGTCAAAATAAAAAGCCGATAATTTGCACTTTTCAAGTATTCCAAAATTTCCTTCGAACCCTCAACAAGGTGCGGTTTGATGAAACAAATTTCCTCGTAATGCTTTGCCAAAGTAGGCGGTACTAAATATTCAGAAAGCCCAATGCGGTTGAAAATCATAGGAAAACGACTTGAAATAAGCCTTTCCTTCGTGATCAAATCCGTTTCGAATTGAAGCCATAAAACATGATTGACGGCATCAAAAGTTCGGATCAAATCCGCCACATGGATTCCGTAATTTCCCAAATTGTAAAACTCATGCAGTTCGGTCAGGGCTTCGGCAGAATTGCGATCAGCGTCCCAAAGCGTATGGTCAAGGTCGAAAAATAGGTGTGTGTATTTTGGCATGATTTTATTTAATCATTTTTTCAATCGGCAAAATGACCATATCTTCTGCCCCTGCTTCCTTAAGTGCGTCTATTTTTGTCCAAAAAAGATTTTCTTCCACAACCGAATGAAGCGCACTCCAGCCCTCCAAATCCAAAGGCACAACCGTAGGACTTTTCATACCAGGAATTATTTTCGTAATTTTATCTAAATTATTATTTGGAAAATTAAACATAATGTATTTAAAACTTTTGGCAGTGAGCAAAGCGTCCATTCGAAAGCAAAATTTGTCGAGCAAATTGCGTTTTTCTGCACTCAAATTCCTTTGAGCAATCAAAACCGCCTCCGATTCCATCACCGCAGGTTTTATTTCCCGCAAACCGTTCGTCATTAGCGTACTTCCCGAACTCACAATATCAAAAATCACCTCTGCCAGCCCTACGCTTGGGGCAATTTCGACCGAACCGCTTATTTCATAAATTTGGGCATTGATGTTGCTTTTTTCCAAAAAATTTCGTAAAATATGAGGATAGGAGGTCGCAATACGCACACCGTTTAGAGAATGTAGGTTTTCGTAATGAAAATCTTTTGGGACAGCCAATGACAAACGGCATTTGGAAAAGCCCAATTTTTTAATAATTTCCACGTTTTCGCCTTTTTCAGCCACTTCGTTTTCGCCTACGATTCCCACGTCCGCTACGCCATTAAAAACGCAAGCGGGAATATCATCATCGCGCAAAAATAAGACTTGCAAAGGAAAATTATAGGCTTCGGCTCTTAGCGAAATTTTGTTTTTGGGCAAACTAATGCCACATTTTTCGATAAAATCGAGGCTCACTTCGTTCAAACGACCGCTTTTTTGGATAGCAAGATTTAACATACGGAATTTTTTGATGTTTATGCACGGACAGAAAATGTTGAGTTTTAAATCAATCACAAAAAAGGTCTAAAGAGTGGGTTTCATCACATCTTTTATTAACCCTTTTTGGACTATTTTTTTGAGGTTTGGAAATTCCTTTGGGATTTACTACTGATTTTGGTATTTCAGCATAAAACGCAAGTTCTTTGATCGCAAAATCTTCTTTTAATTTATTAGTGGTACTACTATTCCAATTATTATGACAACGAAATGCCGTTTTCGTGATAAATTCCGCCAAAATTGCACCTGCCGCCATTTGTTCTTCCATATTCCCTTTTGTTTCCGATTTGAGATTACAAACAATTACATACAATTTTTCATTTTTTCGTGTCTTTTTCAGGTAAAAAAGAAGGTAATCGCAGGTACTTCGGATTGGTGGTGTAGGTTCTAAAAACAACAAAGGGTGCGAAATTTCCTTGCTTTCAGGATCACGAACTTTTTTATCAAATTTATATACCAAAATTTCGTCTGTGATTTGTAGTTTCACTTCCCCACAGGTCGCATTACGCCCATCTTCGGTCAGGGTAATCATATTTTGCGTTTTGTCCCAACGGTGCGAGGTTTCCTCATAATCCGACAAAACAGTGGCTTTTATGGCTTCTAAGATATTTTTCGTAGCAGGCATACTTTAGTCATTATCGTGCAAAGTAAAAAATATTTCATGTGCCGATTCATTGAGTCGATTGATTTCCTCATCAATTCCCGCCACCTCAAAACCCGTTTCGGTAACTTCTAAGGCTTTGACCTCATCAGTGAAAAGATATACGCCTACTTTGTTGTGATCCAAAATTTGGTCTTTTTGATACCCATATTTTTTGAGTAACTGATTGACTTTTTTATCTTCGCCTTTTACATTCAACATCATCAAATTATTCAGTTCTCGGATCAAATAATCGCTATGCGTACTAATCATAATTTTGATACCCGCATTGACCATTTGGGCAAGCACTCTGGCTATTTTTCGCTGATTATCGGGGTGTAGATTCAGTTCAGGTTCGTCAATAATCAAAAAATCATTCGGTTGAGCCACATGACGGCAATAAAAAATCAGGCTTGCCAAAGATTTCACCACCGAAGCCGTTAAATGAATCCCCAAACTAACTTTTGATTCGGTGGGCGTAAATTGCACTTCCCCTGTTTCCGAAGTTTGCATTTTCCCGCCCAAAATCGTTTGTTCGATCTGATCGGCTAAATTCGCATAAGGGCTTTTTCGTTTTTGGAAATCTTTGAGTTGTTTTACAAAATTTAGGCTATCGTGAATAGGTAAAGAGTATTTTAAAACTTGGGGTTTGATAAATCTAATTCCTTCTTCAAATTCATCAAAAGTATGTTTGAAATAAGATGTATTTTTTTCTGAAATTTCTGTACTAAAAATATTAATGGCTAATCTTTCAGCAGGCATTAAATAAGCTTCATTAAAAATACGCTTAAGAATAATATTTAGTAATTGATTATGCAATCGATTCAATAGTATTCTTTTGGAAAATTCTATTTGTTTCTTATCTTTTATAAAAGAAACTAAAAGAGTGGAATTATCTTTTTTTTTGTGAAAATCTAACGAAAAATCACCTAAAACAATTCCTTGCAATATTTGTATAGAAAATAACTTCTGTATAGCGCTTTTCCTATCTAATTCAACTTTTATTTGAGAATCAGCAAAAAAATCCTCATTTACTGAAAATACCACAGATAAGTATTTTGGGTAATGCTTATTTAGAAAATCAATGATTCGTTTTTCATTGGCTAAAAATAGTTTTTCAATATTTAAATTAATACTTCCTTTTTCAAAAAGGTCTTCTACGGGAACGTCTAAAATAAAATCCTCAAAAACAGCTAATTCTCTAAATAATTTGGCATATTTATACAAACCATACACAGTATAAGCCAAATAGGTTTTGCCTGTGTTATTTGCTCCGCAAAGCACAATAAAATCTTTGCTAAGGTCTATTTCAGCCTCCCGAATTTGTCCTATGTTCCTGATTTGTAGTTTCATTGTAGAAAATTTTATTCGCAAATAAACAAAAAAGTTTATTCGTAAAAAAGAAAAGATAAAGATTTATGAAAGCAGAAAATAAACCTAAAAAAAACAGCATTTTTTGAGAAAAAAGCCAAAATATATAATTTTTTCGTAGGAAAATAAAAAGCCTCTCTATTCCAAAGAGGCTTTTTAAGGATCGGAAAGGTAAGATCATTTTCTGGGTTTATACACCGAAAGCGAACTGGGCAGTTGTACGCCTTGCAGGGCTAATTGGCGAATTCGATAAATATAAGCTGTTCCATAAAGCAACTGTTCGGCTACGTCAGCCGCATAGCGGTTTTCGGGTTTTTCCAAATATGTGCCTCTTGTCCAATCGTTAAATGCCCCCATGGCAGGACCGCACCAAATTTGATAATCCATTTCTCTGCCCGCTTCGCCCACATTTGCCCAGCGAGAAGAAAGTCCCAAATACCAACGGAAAATTAATGCCATTTTTCGTTTTGGGTTTTCGTTTGCCCTTATGATTTGTTCGGGGTCGCGCTCTTGAAAAAAAGCTACGGTTTTTGCCCAAATTTCGTCCAAATTTGCTCTAAAAACTTGTTGCTCAAGTTTTTGGCGTTCGCCTTGCGGAATTGCCTCGATACTTTCATATTCTCTATAAATTTCGTACAACTTTTGGGCGCGCATGGGGAACAAAGTACCGCGCTTAAGCACTTGTAATTTTACGCCCATTTCGAACATATCCGCCGCAGGCGCCATCATTACGTCTGCCATATCAACACCCGCCAATACTTTGCGGACGTGCGGCGAAGTTCCCGCTTCTATACAGGCTTGGTTGATCGAACCTGTTACAACATAACTTGCTCCCATCATGTATGCCGCCAAAGTGGATTCGGGAGTGCTGATTCCGCCCGCCGCACCCACTCGGATAGCTTGCGAATACTTGTATTTTTGCTGAATTTCGTCCCGCAAACTCAAAATAGAAGGCAAAAGACAAACTAAAGGTCGGTTATCGGTATGCCCGCCCGAATCCGCCTCGACAGTAATATCATCTGCCATCGGGATTTGGCTGGCTATTTTGGCTTGCAATTCCGTAATCTTGCCTTGTGCTACCAATTCGTTCAACATTCTTTCAGGAGCAGGTTGCATGAATTTTTGGGCAACTTCTCTGCGTGAAATTTTGGCAATGACTTTATTGGCTATAACTATCTGGTTTTGAGGCGTTAAACTCAAACCCGATGCTCTGTAATAAACGATATGCGGAGTAAGATCAAGGAAAGCTGAAGCCTCTACGACTCGGATTTGGTGTTTTAGAAATAGATCAACCGCATTGCGTTCGAGAGCTTCTTCGGCAGGGCTGTGGATTAGGTTAAAAGCAAAAGTTTCATTCGAAAGGGCATTTTTGATCTTGGCAATCGCCGCCTCAATGCGCGCAGGCACAAGACCCGCCGCCCCAAATGAACCCAAAAAGCCTTTTTTTGCCAATGCAATGACCAAATCTTCCGAAGCAATCCCGTTTGCCATTGCCCCTGATTTGTAGGCGTATTGTAAATTATAAAAACTTTTGAAACTCGGATCGCCTAACTGCTGGGGAACAAGCGGACTGATTTGAGCCAAAACTTGAAGATATTGTCCATCGGGTTTGGGGGCAGAATTGCCGCCTAAGGCAATCCCTATCTGCCCTTGAGGATTTCGAATAACGTAAGATGGGGCTTCTAAGACCGACAAGTTGGTTTGCATTGCCTGTTCGGTATAAGCAACCGCTTGGGTTTGTCCTAACCAATATATGGTAGCGTTCATGTATGAATCTTGAAATAGTTTTTTCGAATTTTGGCAAAATAAATAACATTTTACCAATAAATCATTATTTCAAAGGCTTTTTTCCAAAAAACCTCCTTATATTAAAATTAAAGACAACTTTTAGAAAGGTTCAAACTTTCTAAAAGCTGTCTTTAATTTTGCATGACTAACAAGGAAATGTGCTTATTTTTTAAAAAATGTTACCTTTCTTTTTCCCTTTCTTCTTTTTCTTTGCGTTTGAAAACTGAAGTCAAGAAAACCTCGATAGGTAAAAGGAACAATGCCATAAAAACCTCGATCTCAAAATCCTCAACAGGCGAACTCCCGTCCAGATTGGTAAGGCGTTGAACGGTTACTTTGAAAAACTCAATAATCAAAATCAAAGTAAGCAAAGTCATACCACGCCGCACCCAAGGCATATATTTGTTGCGAATGCTGATTTTTTCATTGACTTTGTAGGTCAGGAAAAAAATCGAGGCAAAAAACAACAGTTCTGCCGCCATAAACCAAAATGTTTTCCAATAAGGCGGTAAAACCTCAAATTTGAGCATTTCGGCTTCCTGCAAATTGCCAAACGAATCCCTACAACGCACTTGCAAGGTATAATTTCCGTCATCAAGAAGCGGGAAAATAACCGTTCCGCTATTGCTCCATTCCGACCAGTCATTCATTTTTCCCAAAAGGCGGTATTGGTACTCAACTTTGCGGGCATTTAGGAAATCAGGGTAAGTAAAATTAAAAATGAGTGTTCCTGAATTGTATTCAAAAGCCAAATTATTCAAATCGTAAAGTGTGCCTTTATCGTCTTTTACATTGTCCAAAAACAGTTTGTATTCGGCTTTTGGGCTGAAAGGTGCTTGAAAATCAAGTCGATACAACTGCTGGCTTTGGGTAACTACCCAGCCAAAACGTTCGTTGGCATTGGCAAAAATTCTATCAATAGGATTCAAATAATTCAACAAACCCGCCGCTTGCGCCTTGCCCGCCCCCACTCTTTCCCAATTTCGCCCGTCATACCCCCAAACGATCTGATCAGATTCTGCCCACAGGGTTTTGGCTTTCGCCAAGATCGTAGTGTCGGGTACTAACTGGTTGATTTTGAACAAATAAGCCTTTTGAGGCATCACAAAATACAGTTTGCTATCAAGGTGTAAAGGTAAAATTTCTGCCATTTGTCGGTTTTGCACCGCAAAGGCTTTTTTGCCCTGAATTTGCCCTTCAGCACTGAAAAACAGTTGATACAGAGAATCTGTCCCACAAACCCAAATTTGCCCCGCTTTGTCTTGGGTGATTCGGCTAATATCCTCGCCAAAATCCGCAAAATACGTTGCTTCTGGTTTTGTGTTTTTATCTCCGTTTGTTTTTTCCTTTTCAACGCTTTTGCCTGCCAAAGGCAAGATCATGAGTTCGTTGTCATACGTGGAGGCAAATAGTTTTTTGTTTGGAATAGAAGTATAAACAAAATGACAATTTTTATCACTTATTTTTTCGACTTTTTCGCCCCTCACTCGGTAAAGCCCTGTAGTGCTTACCACGATCAGATCGCCCTTATAATCAAGAATTTGCCGACATTTTCCTTCTACTCCTTCTATTTTTTTGAACAAATATTTGATTGACTGCAAAGCCAAATACGTTTTGTTCTCATAGACGACTATCGTTTTGTTTTGTGGTTTCGGTTTCGTATTAGCATTAATTTTGGGTTTTATGCCTTTTTTTATTTCTACAAGCGGTTCTTTTACCACAGGTTTCGTTTTGTCGGCATTCGTGAGAGCCTGATCTTCAGGATTATTGGTTTCTTCCGTTTTTTTGCCGTTTTTCTCTTCTTTTCTTCGTCTTCTTTCTTCTTCTTTTTTGCGTTTTTTCTCCTCTTTTTCGGCTTTTTCGAGCGCTTTTTCTTCGTCCGTTTTTTTGCGAAAAAGTCCCAAAAAGCCACCTTTTTTTTCCTCTTTTTTCGCCTCCGTAGTGCTTTCTTTCTTGTAACCTTCCCTTTTGTCCAACATTTTACTAAGGATTCCGTCCTTTTCGTCCCCAATATTAGCCGTTTGTTCTGTCGGATTTTTTTCGTTTTGTTTTCTTATCAATTTTGGGATCAAGGTTTGCACTTCCTTAAAATCCTTAATTTCGGTCAAATAGTACAGCCCGTTGCTTGTGCCGACATATAAGGTATTTTTTTGTTCGGTAACTGCCAAAATATTTCCTTCCAAACCCTGATAGGTGAAATTTCGAATTGGAATCTGGAAATCGGCTCTCGTAAAGCCATATTCGTGCGCCAGCCAAATGCCTCCGTTTTTGTCCGTGCCTATTGTAAAAACTTCGTTATCGGGCAAACCTGTTTGGTAATTCAAAAAATATTCGGTCTTACCTGTTTGCAGGTTCAAAAACATACTTCCGCCTTGCAAGGTCGCAATCGCCAACCAACCATTTGCCAATAATTTGGCATCAGCCATTTGACTTTTTTGCAAATATTCACGCTGTTCGACTGCTACAGTATCTACACTTTTGCCATCAAACCAATACAAACGATTTGACAAACCACCGAAAATAGTTTTGTTTTGGTATTTTTCGGCAAAAACAAGCAATTCCTTATCTGGCAAATCCGTTACTACAGGTTCTAAGGCTTGTCCGTTGATTTTGAAAATTCCTTTGTTTTCGATTTGTACAAAAATGTTGTTTTGATTTTCAAAACAAATCACAAAACTTTCCTCCTTGTCTGTCGTCCATTGTTGGGTAATTTCTTTTTTTACGGGATCGTACTGGATAAGTCGCTGGTCGGCTTGAAAATATATTTTTTGGTTTAGGGCATATACTTTACGATACTCGAAACGGCTCAAATCGGGGTTTGCCAAAGAATAATATTTTTCTGTGCCGTTACTTCCTTTGACAATGTAGCCAAAATCGTTTTTTCCTGCCAAAAAAAGCTGATTATTAAAGGGTACAAGGTCATAGACCATGTGTTCGGTATTGATCAATAACCAATTTACGCCATCAAATTTCAGTACGCCTGTTCGATGCGCAAAAAACATCATGCCTGCCTCGTCCTGGCTGATCGCCTGTACTCTGTAGTCCAGATAATCCAGACGGTGCTGAAAATGAGTAAGATACAAATTTCCGTGTTGGGCAGAAGCCTGAAAAGAAAGCACTAAAAACAGGCAGAAAATAATAAAAGTTCGCATATTGGTTCTCGTTTATACAGTCTTACTACTTTTTAACAATTTCAATACCATAAATGATTTCGAAAGGGTTAAATTTTTTTTGGGGGGAAGGCTGAAGTATTGATTTCGGACAGACAACAAGGGCGCATTTATACTCAAATGTTTTACACACTAAGGGGTTTTAGTATAGTTTTGATTATTTTGGTGTAAAAATTGATCAACTTTGCGGGTGTTTCGTAGGTACGAAACACCCGCAAAGGCATTTTTTTTCCAAATAATTCCACAGAGGTGCTTAGTAAATACAAGCAACTTAAAAAAAAGGAGTTTCTACATATTTTCCAAGCTCTTTTCCTTCCCAAATATACTTCATTTTTTCCCTAAACTTTTCCCTTCCTTCTCATGTTTTTTCCTAAATTACCTTCTCATTTTTTTAAAAAACCAATTCCATGAAAAAACTCTCTTTTTTCCTTTTCCTCTTTTTATTGAATTTTGCGATTTTTGCTCAAAAACCCGCAAATACTCAACAAAATGCCAAATTTACGGTTGATTCGAGCCTCTATAATGGTATGCAATTCCGTTTGGTTGGGGCATTTCGGGGCGGACGTTCGGCGGCGGTTACAGGGACGTTGGCAGACGACCGAACTTTTTATATGGGCAGTACAGGCGGCGGCGTTTGGAAAACCCAAGACGGTGGCGAAACGTGGAACAATATTTCGGACGGCTTTTTTGGCGGCTCGATTGGGGCGGTGGCAGTTTCCGAATCCGATCCGAACACGATTTATGTAGGCGGCGGCGAAAAAACGCTTCGCGGCAATATGTCCTACGGTTACGGAATGTTCAAATCCTTTGATGCGGGTAAAACGTGGCAAAAATTGGGT
>JAAFHK010000059.1:0-778 GCA_013297565.1 Cytophagales bacterium | reverse complement strand
TCCGTATTCACCCCCAAAATCCCAATATCGTTTGGGTAGCGGTTTTGGGAAATGCCTTTGCAAACGATAGCGAAAGGGGCGTTTTTATGACCGAAGACGGCGGAAAAACATGGCAAAAAACTTTGTACCTAAGCGATAAAGCAGGGGCGGTCGATTTGGTCATTGACCCACGAAATCCACGCATTTTGTACGCTTCGCTGTGGCAAGTACGCCGCAAACCGCACACTTTCGAAAGCGGTGGCGAAGATTCGGGACTTTACAAAAGCACAGACGGCGGAAAAACATGGTCAAATATTTCCCGAAAAAAAGGTTTGCCTGCCAAAAGTACCTTGGGAATTATTGGCGTTACGGTTTCCCCGCAAAACTCGAATCGGGTTTGGGCATTGGTAGAGGCAAGTGATGGCGGACTTTTCGAGAGTCAAGATGCAGGCGAAACTTGGACAAAAATCAACGAACATCGTTCTATTCGCCAACGGGCTTGGTATTACACGCGCCTCTATGCCGATCCACAACAGGAGGAAGTTTTGTATATTTTGAATGTGGAATTGCACCGTTCGAAAGATGGCGGAAAAACCTTTGAAACCATTGACACGCCGCATGGCGACCATCACGATTTTTGGATAAATCCAAGAAATAATAATATTTTAATCGTAGGGGACGATGGCGGAGCGCAGGTGAGTTTTAACAAAGGCAAATCGTTCAGCACCTACCACAATCAGCCGACTGCCCAATATTATCGGGTTACGACTGACAACAGTTTCCCCTACCGAATTTATGT
>JAAFHK010000058.1 GCA_013297565.1 Cytophagales bacterium | reverse complement strand
TTTGCAAATCTTTGAAAGGAATCACATCGACAGGAACGGGTGTTTCGATGCTCGAACGGATTTGGCTGGAGCGCGAACCCAAGACCACAATTTCGGACAAACTTGCCACACTTTCGATCATAGCAAGATCCAAATTCACCATACCATCAGCTACTTTGATTTCTTGAGTTTGCGTTTCATAACCCACAAAAGAAAAAACAAGTTTGTAGTTTCCTGCCTTCAACTGCAAACTGTACGCGCCTTCAGCATTGGTAACCGTGCCTTGATTCGTTCCTTGCACCAAAACCGACACACCAGGCAAGGCTTCGTTGGTAATATTGTCCGTAATTTTCCCTTTTACATTTTGGGCTTGAGCATTCATACTCAAAAGCAAGCCTAAAAATACCAATAATCCACAGTAATACTTTTTCATAAGCGTTAATTAATATTGAGGAGAGTAAAAAAATGAAATAAATTTCATGAAAGGCATATCTCCGCAATTTATTCAAAACTTTAGAATTTTCCTTTTTTTCCTTCAACTATTTTTAATCTTTTTGGGGTTCAAAACCAGCCACCCACAAATCGACCACATCACCAATCCGAATTTTTTTATCAGCAGAATACGGAGGATTTTGACGTAAAACCGTACCCACTTCTTTAGCAGGATTGTTTTCGTAAATTACGCGCCCAAGCCCAAGCCCAACCCCTCGCAAATGTACTTCTACCTCTACCAAAGGTTTTCCTGTAAAATCAGGCAGGATCAGTTCGCTGTTGCCCATGCCGTCCCCCACTTCCAAATCGATGGCTGTTCCTTTCTCCACAGGATAACCTTGTTTAATTTGCTCTCTTGAAACCAATTTGCCTTTTACATACACTTTCAAAATGGCGTTTGTTCCCAAATCAGGCACATAAGTAATTTTCCCCGATTTGAAGCCGTAGCTTTTTAGGAGGCGATCCGCCATTTTTACCTGACTGTCATAAAGATCGGGTAGGTTTTCTTTTGGTGGAGTTAAAGCCCTGATAGTGAGGTGAATACGGCGATTGATTTTCACACGAGCATTGGGCATAGGGTCTTGTTTCAAAATGCTAAGAGGGGCTTGCTGGTCGTCATAGCCCGAATCAGCTACGATATAGCGCAAATCCAGATCGGAAAGCAGTCTTTCGACTTCCTCCAATTTTCGCCCTTGCAGATCAGGTACTGTAATGGTTTCGCTGTGGTGCGTGGTAACTGGCAGATAAACCAAAAAGAAACCAACCAACAAAACTACACCAGCACTAAGCATTAATAAAATATTCAAAATCAAGGCTTTAGGCGTATTTTCAGCTAAAATGCCTTTGAGTTCAGTTTTTTGTAACAAAGCCTGAAAATCTATTTTTTTCATGTTATTCGAGAAAAATTCTTGGAAAAATTTGGGACAAAATAAGAAATTTTATCGTACGAACGAACATTCTTGTTCGTTTAGGTGGCGAATAAGAATATTCGCTGTACAAAATTGAGTTAAGGCAAAAGCCGTTTGTATTTCGAGGCATTGGGCGGATCGAGGCGCGCCAAAAGTTCGACCGCTTCGGCTACGGTCGCTTCTTCGCCTTGCGAAAAAATATTGATCAATTCGGTGTTTTTGGCATCAAAAAAGGCATTAATGGCTACGGAATTGGGACGTAAATCTTGAACCTGCTTGATTTTGCGCAGAACTTCGAGCATTTGTTTGCGTTTTTCGTCCGTATTGTTCAGAAAATCATCAAGTACCAAACGGTGATAGGTATAAAAAGCCTCGCGAAGGGGCAAAAACTGCGGACTATTGAGGTTTTCTGAAAGCCAATAACGGTTTCGGCTGTCATTACTACTCCAGCCACCGCCGCCCGCCTGAATAGAAATATTGACAATATTCAAAATGCGTTCATAGAAAGGCGAACCGCCCATATTGGCAAAACTATCCTGATCCATTGCCAGAATCATGTAGGCATAAAAAGCCAAAGATGCCGTTAGGTTCGTGGTATAAGTATTTTCAGAAAAAATAAGTGGCTGTGAGGGAGCATAATCGAAGGAAAAATTGCGGTCAAAAAAATTGAGCATGGGCGTTTCGTAGTTTGTGCCATGCACAGGGCGAATCGATTGGATTTGTACCGTAGCGGCGTATTTGCCTTGTGGAATATCTGAACCCGCATCAAAAGTAATATAAATGGTACATTTGATTCTTTCGTTTGGGGCGTAGGTATCGTTTGTCCATTTGGTTGTGTTCATAAACTGCTCAATAGCGGTTTTGATCTGCCCAACAATTTGCGTTTCTTGTGTTTGCAAACGTTGTGTATTCAAAATGACGGTACAGTTCAATTCTTGAGCCTTAGTTTTATGGATCGAAAAAAAACTCAAGCCCCAAAAGACAACAAAAAATAGACTTTTCATAAATTTAGGAATTATTGGCACAAAAATAACCAAAACCGTGCTTTTTGAAAACGAAATTAGAACTTATTTTTCCACATCATACTTTCCACAGGTTTATCGTTGCGCTCATTATATTTGGCGTTTTGTTTTTTGTTATAATAATTTTCTATTTCGCCCTCGACCTTGAAAAAAATCAACTGTCCGATGGGCATTCCTGCATAAATTCGTACTTTTTGGGAAACAGAAATTTCCAAAGTCCAATGGTTACAAAAACCTACATCACCCTTGCCTGCCGTAGCGTGAATATCAATTCCCAAACGCCCCACACTCGATTTTCCTTCCAAAAAAGGCACATGATCATGTGTTTCGGTGTATTCGGCAGTTACCCCCAAATACAAACGCTGCGGTTCGAGAACATAGCCTTCAGGCGGAATCTCGAAAGTTTGGATAGGGTTGTGGCGGCGGGCATCTAATATTTCGTCCGTATAAAGTGCCAAATATTTGCCTAAATGCACATCATAGGAGTTAGTCCCCAAATGTTGGCGGTCGAAGGGTTCGAGAATGATTCTGCGTTTTTCGATCAATTTTAAAATTTCAATATCACTAAGGATCATGGTGTTGGAGGGAGATTTGGGCAAAATTAAAAAAACAAGTTACAAAGCCAAAATTTTTATTTTTTTTTATTTGATTTA
Organism: Cytophagales bacterium; assembly: GCA_013297565.1. Taxonomy (GTDB): domain Bacteria; phylum Bacteroidota; class Bacteroidia; order Cytophagales; family Thermoflexibacteraceae; genus JAAFHK01. Next base: position 11,073 of record JAAFHK010000058.1, on the reverse strand, counting down.
TCAATAATAGAAATTAAATTTGTTTGCTTTTTACAAATAATGTTTTTATTATGCTAATTCAATTTACAATAGGAAATTTCAAAACTTTTAAAGAGAAAGCTACCATTAGCCTTCTTCCACACACTGCTTTTAAGGAAAGTGAAGCGAAAAACGAGAACAATGTTTTTCAAACAGGTTTTGCCAATATTTCCTTGTTGAAAAGTGCTGTAATTTATGGGGCTAACGCAAGTGGAAAAAGTAAGTTTGTGGAAGCAATGGATTTTATGAAATATTTTATCATCAATTCAGCAAAAGAAAGTCAAGCTAATGAACGGATTGATGTTGAACCTTTCCGTTTAAGCATAGAAACAGAAAACGAACCTTGTTTTTTTGAAATTGCCTTTATTTATGAAAATGCTTTGTTTAGATATGGTTTTGAGGCGACTCATCAAAAAATCCATACAGAATGGCTTTTTTATAAACCTAAAACCAAAGAAGTTTGTATCTTTTTTAGAGAACAAGAAAACTTGGAAATTCATAAAGATTATCTAAAAGTTTTTAAAGAACTACAAAAACTTCAACAAGGCAACCTAATTTTGCGAAATAATACTTTACTGTTGTCTTTTGTGGTACAAACTTATAATGACACATTAGGGCTAAAGGTAATGAATTGGTTTAACAGTTTTAATATTATTTCGGGTCTGGAAGACTCTGATTATGAAAGTTTTACGGTTAATAAACTTCAGCATAAAGATTCTAAAAATAAGATTCTTAGTCTTTTACAATTAGCCGATTTAGGAATTGAAGATTTTAAAGCCGAATCGGTACAGGTCGACTCTGCCCAAACTTTTATACCTGATCCGATCAAAAAAATGATTTTATCAAAAAATAAGGACGCACATATTTATGAAGGAGTAAAGACTTATCACACAAAATACGATCAGGAGGGCAATTCACTCGGACAAGAAGAATTTTCTTTAGATGATCACGAGTCCAAAGGCACTCAAAAATACTTTTCTCTTTCAGGTATTATTTTGGACAATTTGGAGAACGGTGAAGTATTAGTCGTTGATGAATTAGATGCGAAACTGCACCCTATTTTAGTGCAAGAACTTGTTAAATTATTTAACTCAAAAGACACAAATCCAAAAAATGCCCAACTGATTTTTGTAACTCATGACGTAAATTTATTGGATAGTGATATTTTTAGGCGTGATCAGATTTGGTTCATAGAAAAAGATCGTTATCAGGCGGCGTATTTATATCCTTTAACTAATTTCTCGGTTCGGGATAATACAGACCTCAAAAAAAATTATATTTGGGGCAAATATGGGGCAATTCCTTTTGTCAATTTTAAAAATTTTTTCAATAATGGCGGGAATCAATAAAAGAGAGAAAGAAAAGGCTGAAAAAGAAGCCTCTAAAAATCTTTTAAAAACACAAAAACAGACTAAAAAGGAACAAATTACCAATAGCTTCTCTATCAAACGTAACAGCAAACCCTCAAAAAACGAAGGTCGTCCTATTATTTTGATTGTTTCAGAAGGCGAAGTAACGGAGGTTGAGTATTTCGAAAAATTTAAACTTCATTCTTTGCTAATTGTATCTGTTGGGACAGGTTATAATACAAAAAGTTTGGTAGAACGTTCCCAAAGGGAAAAACAAGAAAGAATACGAAAAGGTATTAAAATAGATCAAGTTTGGTGTGTTTTTGATAAGGACGATTTTCAAGATTTTGATGCCGCTTTTCCTTTGGCAAAAGAGTATGGTTTTGAAGTGGCTTATTCTAATCAATCTTTCGAGTTTTGGTTTTTGCTACATTTTGATTTTTTTCAAGGGCAAATGAATCGTAATTCGTACCAAGAAAAGCTCAACAACTATTTAAAAAAATATAGACAAGCGTATAAAGATAAACACCTTAGCCAAAAATTATTTGATATTTTATGGACTTTCAAAGAAACAGCTATTCGAAATGCGGATAAATTAGAAAGATACTTCGATGAGCAAGACTTGCCCTATTCTTTGCGAGAATCCTCTACTACGGTTCATCGTTTAGTAAGCGAGCTTTTGAAATATATCGAAAACCCTTTTGATACAATCTGCAATGAAATGACTTTTTGGCGTATTGTAAGTCTGATCGAATGGGAAAAATCAAATCCTTTCCTTAATTTACTTAATTATTTGAGCAAATCTTCTCAAAATAGTCATTTTGTTAGTCAAAATATTGAAAAATGGGAAAATATGCTTTGGGAAAAAATAGAAAATTTGGGGTCAAAATATGAAATTTCGGAGGCTTGTTGGATAATAGCACAAGGAAAAAGTGCTTATCAAACAGCTTTAGAAAGTGAAAAAATATTATCTGATGTGCTTAGTTCTGAAAAAATAATCCAAATTCCTGAAAGTTTAAAAAAAGTCTTAAAAACAGCTTACAAATTGTAAGCTGTTTTTAAGACTTTTTACAACTGAATATTGCCGTGTTTTTTGCGGGGAAGTGTCGCTACTTTGTTTTCGAGCATCTCGAAAGCCGACATGAGTTTTTTGCGAGTTTCTTCGGGCATAATCACTTCGTCAATATAGCCTCTGTGTGCCGCCCTGTACGGTGTCGCAAATTTTTGAGTGTATTCATCTACTTTTTCTTTCAACTTTTCGGCAGGATTTTCGGCTTCAGAAATTTCTTTTTTGAAAATAATTTCCGCCGCCCCTTGAGCCCCCATCACCGCAATTTCTGCCGCAGGCCAAGCATAATTAAGGTCTGCACCAATGTGTTTCGAGTTCATTACATCATATGCTCCGCCGTAGGCTTTACGGGTAATGACCGTAACGCGCGGTACGGTTGCTTCGCAAAAAGCGTAGAGCAGTTTCGAACCGTTATTGATAATGCCGTTCCATTCCTGATCTGTTCCTGGTAAAAAGCCTGGCACATCGACCAGAACCAAAAGCGGAATATTAAAACAATCACAAAACCGAACGAAACGTGCCGCTTTTTTGCTCGAATTATTGTCCAAAACACCCGCCAAAACCGAAGGTTGATTGCCCACAATACCAATGCTTCGACCGCCAATTCGGGCAAAGCCCACAATAATATTTTCGGCGTAATTTTTATGCACTTCCACAAAACCCTCATCGCCCTTATCCACTAATTGATAGACCACTTCGCGCATATCGTAAGGTTGGTTTGGATTGTCAGGAATAAGGGTATTCAAAATAGGTCGCAGTTCGTTACCTGTACTTTCATAAGGCAAAACAGGAGCCTCTTCCTCGCAGTTTTGGGGCATAAAACCCAAAAGATTTTTGATATATTCGATACATTCGGCTTCGTTGGTACAGGAAAAATGGGTTACACCGCTTTTCGAGCTGTGCGCGCTTGCTCCGCCCAAATCCTCCGAACTTACTTCTTCGTGTGTTACGGTCTTGACCACGTTTGGGCCTGTTACGAACATATAGGAGGTATTTTCGACCATCAAAACGAAATCGGTCATGGCAGGAGAATACACAGCCCCGCCTGCGCAAGGACCCATAATTGCCGAAATTTGAGGAATTACGCCCGAAGCCATGACATTTTTATAAAAAATATCAGCATACCCAGCCAAAGAAACTACGCCTTCTTGAATCCTTGCTCCGCCCGAATCGTTCAAACCAATAACAGGCGCGCCGTTTTTCATAGCTAAATCCATAATTTTACAGATTTTTTCAGCGTAGGATTCCGAAAGAGAACCACCAAAAACGGTAAAATCTTGAGAAAAAACATAGACCAAACGACCATTTACTTTTCCGTAACCCGTAATGACACCATCGCCCAAGTAATGCTCTTTTTCCATGCCAAAATCTTTGCAACGGTGCATCACAAATTTGCCTATTTCCTCGAAAGTACCTGCGTCCAAGAGTAAATCAATTCGTTCGCGCGCCGTCAATTTGTGGCGTTTGTGCTGTGCGTCTATTCTTACCTGTCCGCCACCCAAAAGTGCTTCAGCATTTTTTTTGTCTAAAACTTCAAATTTTTCTTGTAAAGTCATTTTCCTATCGAGTTTAAAGGATTGAACTTAGAACCGCTTGTACGGCTTCAAAAGTAGTATTTAATTCGTATTTTCAAAAATTTTATTTTTCCAAAACTTCCACTTCCACCCGCATATTGAGGTGTGCCTGTGCCGACCATTCCTCGTGAATCATTTTTTTATCGCCCCAGCTTTTCATTTTAATCCGTTTTTCGTCTATTCCGCCTGTTAGCAAAAAATTGCGGATCGAGATAGCTCTTTCTTCCGAAAGTAAATCGGAACTGCTTTGTAAAATACGGGCATTACCAGGATAGTATGTCCAAGCGACATTTGGGGCAACAATCGTAGATTTTTCGTTTTTAGGAAGAGAATAAGTACCTTTACTTTTGCCGTTGGTGTGCGAATGAAGTTTAATGGACAGTTTTGGGTTGTGTTGCATAACGGTCAGGAGGGCTTTTAACTGCGACACCGACTCGGTTTTGACAAAAGCCGAATTGCCATGAAAATACACCTTATCTAAGGTAAATACCTTATTTTCAAGCATTTCCTTTTCTATTTTTTCCAATTCGACTTTTTCTTCGCTTGTCGTATCGGGCAAAGTTTTGGCAAGCGTATCCACGAAAGTTTTTTCTAATGCTACTTTGGGTGAATCGAGTTTTACAATTTCCGTTTTTAAAGTATCTATTTGTGGCGGTTCTATTTTTTCAGGTTCTTCCAAGCAAGCCGAAAACGCAATTTTATGCCCTTTTCCATTTTTATACACATTATCGACTACTAAAACAAAAAAATCGCCTTTTTGAGCCGCTACAGCCGATCCAAAACTTTCACCAGGTCCCGAATGAGCAAATTCAGGTTTGCGAGGATCAAGCACCAAACCCGTACGACTTCCTATGCGGCGGTCGTTTCGAGATATAATACTTCTGATGGGTTTTACCTCTTTGCGGTCAATGGCTTTGCAATAATCCGTGATTCCATTACAACGGAAAAGTACAAAATCATAATCGTCTGCTATGCTTTCAGGCGTAATTTCGAAAGTAAGATTACAATTTTGTTTGGCAGTAAAAATATACCAAACCGTGTGGTGTTCGGCTTCGAAATAGTACAAACTTCTGAAAGCGTTGCGCCCCATTTCCATTTTACTGCCATAACCCGCAGGGGCGGCGGCTTCGTGAAAAGGTACGCTAATTTCTATGGCGTTTGAGCAATCTTGGGCTTGCAATTCAAAACTGAAAAGCATTGAGAAGGCAAAAAGTATGTGGCGAAAAAGGATATTTTTCATGGTTTTTGGTATTTTTGTTAAGCAAATTTGCAAAAAAAGAATGGAAAATACAATTACTACACAAAGGCTTTCTTTGGAATGTTTGAAAAAAAAGCAAATGAACCTTTCGATCAAACGCCTTGACCTGATTCACCCGTACATACAAGGCAATAAATGGTTTAAACTCAAATATCACCTCGAAGAAGCCCAAAAACAAGGCAAAAAAACAATCCTGACTCTGGGCGGGGCATATTCTAATCATTTGTACGCTACTGCCGCCGCTGGACAAATGTATGGTTTTCAAGTGATTATGATCGTGAGAGGCGAACCGACCTTGCCTTTAAATCCTGTTTTGCAATTTGCGAAAGAAGCGAATTGCGAAATTATTTATTGGGACAGAGAAAAATACAGGCGTTTTCGAGAAGAAAACAGCCTTTTGGACAAAGAAGTTTATGGTGATTTTTATTTTATTCCCGAAGGCGGGGCAGACGCTTTGGGCGTAAAAGGCTGTGCGGATATTTTGACCGAAACCGATGAATACGATTATGTTTTGGGGGCTTGCGGAACAGGAACTATGTTGGCGGGTTTGGCGATCAGTGCCAAGCCCAATGCCAAAATTTTAGGCTTTTCTGCCCTCAAAAAAGGCGTTTTTTTACAAGAAGAAGTAGAAAAATTGATAGAAAAATATGACGATTTGGAACAAAAAGAAAAACCACAAAATAAATATTCGTTTCAAATCATTACCGAATACGATTTTGGTGGCTACGCCAAAAAAACAGCCGAATTGGAAAGTTTTATCACTGATTTTTATGCAAAAACCCGAGTCCCTTTAGAACCCATTTACACAGGAAAAATGTTGTTTGGAGTATTGGATTTGATCGAAAAAGATTTTTTCCCTGAGAAAAGCCGTTTATTAGCCATTCATTCGGGCGGGATTAAGCCGATGTATGCTCGATAATTTGTGTGATTAACCAAAATTTCGTAAATTGCTTGACAAAAAATAGAGTTTCCAATGGCAAAATATCTCAATCCTTATACTGATTTTGGTTTTAAAAAACTTTTTGGCGAGGAGGCAAACAAAGACCTTTTGATCGATTTTTTGAACCAATTATTGCCTGTGCATCATCAAATTGCAGACTTAAATTTTCGCAATGTGGAAAATTTGGCAGATTTATCGGCTGAACGCAAAGCCTTTTTTGATATTCATTGCAAGGCAATTTCGGGCGAACGGTTTATAGTCGAAATGCAAAAAGCAAAGGTAAAATATTTTAAAGATCGGAGTCTATTTTATGTGAGTTTCCCGATCCGAGAGCAATCCCAAAAAGGCGAATGGAATTTCGAATTAGAACCCATTTATTTTGTAGCTGTTTTGGATTTCGAATATGATGAAGCAGAAGAAAGGCGTAAATTTCGGCGTGATGTGGCTTTGAAAGACCAAGACGGAGATTTGTTTTTTGACAAACTGCATTTCAGGTTTTTGCAAATGCCTTTGTTCAAGAAACAAGAACACGAATTAGAGAACCATTTTGATAAATGGTGTTATTTCCTGAAAAATTTGGGAAATTTTGATCATATTCCAAATATTCTTAATGAACCTATTTTTCAAAAAGCCTTTGATACGGCAGAATTGGCGAATTTAAGCGCTGAACAAAGAACGATTTATGAGGAAAACCTGATTCAATATTGGGGTATGAAAAGTGCGATTGAAACGGCAGTGGAAGAAGCGGTAGGGGAAAGGGAAATCGAAATTGCTAAAAGTCTGTTAGAAACTATGCTTTCGAACGAAGATATTGCCAAACATACAGGCTTAAGCCTTGCCCAAATAAAAGCATTGCGTAACGAAAAATAAACCATGAAACAACAAATCGAAAACCTGTTCAGAAACATCGAGGAAATACCGCTTTTTTATGTCGAAAGTGGAAGCCGAGCCGACTATGGGGAATCGCAAGCCCTGATAGCGATTTTGATGTGCGCGGCTTTCATCTCCCATCAAAAAAACAATATTTCGACTTCAAAAAACATCGGGATATTATCGAGGTAATGGACGGTGATTTTGATTTTGTTTCCTACGATCTCGATAAAATGTTTGGGCTTTTATTGAAAAGTAACCCCACCGCTTTGGAATGGCTTAGGGCGGATATTGTTTATTTAAACGAGTTTCCCGATTGGGCTGTTTTCCAAAAAGAGGTCATTGCAAACCTCGATTTTAAGACCATGTTTCATCATTACGTTTCCCTTGCCAAGGGGCATATCAACTTGATGGAAACAGGCAAAAAATTTACGTACAAAACCGCATTTTACGGTATTCGTGGGCTTTTATCGGCAGATTTGGCTTCCCAACAAATCATTCCCGAACTCCTGATCGACAATCTTTTTGGGCAATTTGAGGAGGAAAATGAAGTTTTGAAAATTGCTAAAGAAAGTTTGGAAAGAAAAAAACAACAAACCGAAAAAGAGGAAGTTTTGGAAAAGGATAAGCAAAAAATATTGACTGCTATTAAAGATTTTATCGAAAAACTCTCAACCAAAACGCTAAATAAGCCTGAAAATAGGCAAAAATTGGAAAGCGTTTTGACAGAATACAGTTTTCATTTGAAAAGTAAATTTTATGGAATATAATCAAACTAAAATGGTTTTCATGTACAAACGAAGTTTTTGTTCGTTTCTGTGGCGAACAAGAATGTTCGCAGTACAAAAGCAATTTTGATTGAGTATAAAATAAAAATCCCTAAGCAAATTTTAATTGGGTATTTATGACAAATTTTAATTTATTTTTCCCTTTAAACGCCCTAAATTAGCGCCCGATCCAATGACTTGAACGGAAAATGCGAAACGGAAATAATTAAAACGTTTAGAATCAAAATAAAGGAATTTTTGGAATTTACCATTATATTTTTTCAAAAAAATGGAATATAAAGATTATTATAAAATTCTGGGCGTACCCAAAACGGCTACGGCAGAAGAAATTAAAAAAACGTATCGTGATTTAGCCAAACGCTATCACCCCGACAAAAACCCAAATGACAAGACCGCCGAAGCCAAGTTTAAGGATATTTCGGAGGCTTATAACGTTTTGGGCGATCCCGAAAAACGCAAACATTATGATAATTTGGGCAAAAGCTGGGATTTTCAGCGTGGAACGGGCAATACCGAATATACTTATCGGCGCAATACCCAGCGTCCCAATCAACAGGCAGAACCTGAAGAAGAATTTAATTTTTCAGATATTTTTGGCGACCGTTTTTCCGAATTTTTTAAACGGTATTTTTGGGACAACAACGACCTCAAGGACGAAAATCAACAGCGTGTGGGCTTAGGCAAGGATTTTGAGGCACAACTCACCATTACGCTTGAGGAATCGTTTGTGGGGGCAACTCAACTTGTCAATGTGCTTGACCAAAAACTCCGAATCAAGATCAAGTCGGGAATTGCTGATGGACAAAGCCTCAAATTGACAGGTAGGGGCGGATTGGGAAATGATGGTATGACACGTGGAGATTTGTTTATAAAAGTTCATGTTCAGAAACACGCCCACTTTGAACGCGAAGGTGATAATTTGAAGTATAAACTTCAGGTGCCGCTTTATACAGCCCTTCTGGGCGGAAAAGCAACGATAAAAACGCTTGATGGGGGTGAAATTTCGATCAATATTCCCAAAGAAACCGATCAAGGCAAGGCTTTTAGGTTGAAAGGAAAGGGAATGCCTATGTACGACAAGCCCAATCAATTTGGTGATATGATGGTCGAGGTAGTGCTTCAAATGCCGAAAAATCTAAGTGAAAAGGAAAGGCAACTCTTGGATCAGTTGGTGCAGTTGCGAAATTAGATAAAAACGAAGTAAAGAAAAAAGCCGAAAATTTTTAAAATTTTCGGCTTTTTTTTATTTTTTGAGGTCACGAGCAGATTCGAACTGCTGTAGGAGCTTTTGCAGAGCTCAGCCTAGCCTCTCGGCCACGTGACCTTTTGTGGTGCAAAGGTAGTAAAGATTTTACCCTTTCCAAATTTTTACTTTTCTTTTTATCAAATAAAAACCTCTTTTACATTCTTTTTGATAAAACTTAAAAATTATTAAAAAAACATTTGAACAGCGAACTTTCTCTAAGCGTTTTATGTTTTACAGAGGTGAAAATAGTAATTTTAAAAGATGTTTTTGTATTTTTAATTAGGTGCAATACCTTACTTGATTTATCGTTAAATAAAAAATTTTCATTATTTTAACAGCTACATTAGAGTTTATGAATAAACTGTGGCGTCCGTTTAATTACCTGATTTTCAACGAATTAGAAACACCCTACGAGGGCGTTACGCAAATTATTCATAAAATCTATCATAGCTTGGAATTTTTTTCTTATTAGTATCCAATCCAAAACATTATAAACTTTTATACTAATCGACAATTACTATGCAAAAAATTTTACTACTTGTAATCCTGACCGCTTTTTTAGGGGTTTTGATTCACAGCGAGAGCATGGCTCAAGTACCGCAACTGGTTACTTACAAAGCCATTGCTCGAGATGCCAAGGGTGATTTATTAAAAAACAAATCTCTGGGTATTCGATTTACGATTCGAAATACAAGCCCTACGGGAGCTATTATTTATACAGAAACGCAAAATTTGACTACAGATGCCTATGCCCAATTCAGCGCCTTGCTTGGCAGTGGCACTCCCCAAACGGGTACTTTTTCCTCTGTGGATTGGGGAAATGCTAATAAATTTTTGGAAGTGGAGGTCGATCCCGACAAGACAAACGTTTTTGTTCCTGTGGGAACAGTCCAGATTGTTTCTGTTCCTTATGCTCTCTATGCAGATAAGGCTCGAAGTGTGGTTGGAGATAATGATTTGAGTGGGACAAATGAATTACAACAACTTAGTTTTTTGAGTGCTGGGACTATCGAACTTTCACAAAATGGAGGTTCTATTAATTTGAATGGTTATGTGGATACGCGCATTGATAGCTACTTAGGAAATTCAGCGGCGGCAGCTAAGATCGATCCTTTCATTAGTGCCTACCTTCAAAAAAACGTCATTGACAATGATACCGATCCCTCGAATGAACTGCAAACGCTTTCTATTCAGAATGGTATTTTGTCTTTGAGTAAAGGTGGCGGGAGTATTACGCTACCTGCAAGTGCCGCGAACTCGATTACTATTCCCCTTTCCACCCTTGCTTTTAATGCTACTACTTTTGATTTGAGCATCAATGGCGGAAGTACCGTCAATTTAGGTTCTTTAGTAGGTGGAGGAGGGGGACCCGCAGGTGCTTTACCTTTAGGACAGTTTTTTGTGGGTAATGCAGCAAACGTAGCCACTGCTACGGCAAAGAATGCCATTCCACTTTCTGGTTTCGGTGCGGCAACGGCAACTGTAGATTTTGGAAGCCAATTAATAAGTAATGTATTAAATCCTGTGGCGGCTCAAGATGTCGCAACCAAAAATTATGTTGATGTGGGTTTCACAAGCATAAGTACAGGATTTGTCAGAGCCAATGGCACTACTCCCCTTACAGCAAACTGGGACGTGGGTAATCATTTAATTAGAAATGTCGCTGATCCTTTGATAGCACAAGATGTAACTACTAAGAATTATGTAGATAATCGATTTATTAGTGTTAGCACTTATATTGACAATGGTTTTACGAGTGTGGCAACTGGTTTTGTGAATGTGAACAATCGCTTTACGAGTGTTAGCACTTATATTGACAATGGTTTTACGAGTGTGGCAACTGGTTTTGTGAATGTGAACAATCGCTTTACGAGTGTTAGCACTTATATTGACAATGGCTTTACGAGTGTGGCAACTGGTTTTGTGAATGTGAACAATCGCTTTACGAGTGTTAGCACTTA
>JAAFHK010000573.1 GCA_013297565.1 Cytophagales bacterium | reverse complement strand
CATTATCGATTCAATCGGAGGAGTTTCCCTGAAAGTATGTTTGAGAAACTGATTTTGAGAATGCTCAATCATAAACCATTGATTTACAAAGAGTTAGTTGGATATGTTCCCTAAACGGTAATACCTATAAATGTAATAGCCATAAACACTTTTAACAAATAAAAATCAAAAACCTGTGGATACCCTTTTTGCAGGTTTTTGATTTTTTGAACCTATAACAATTAAGTAAATTTCCTATGATCAAAGTTTTATTTGTTTGTCTTGGCAATATCTGCCGTTCGCCTTTAGCCGAAGGTATTTTTGCAGAAAAAATCCGTAAAATGGACTTAGAAAAGCAAATTTCTTGCGACTCGGCAGGAACAGAAGGTTACCATATAGGCTCCATGCCCGATCCTCGAAGTCGAAAAGTAGCCGAAATGAATGGTATTTTGCTTGCACACCGTTCGCAAAAACTACAGGTTGGTGATTTTAAAAATTTTGATTACATTTTGGCAATGGACAAGCATAATCTGCACAGTATTAGGACTATGCAAGCAAAAACTGCCTCAAAATCCGAAGTTATGCTTGTGCGGGATTTTGACCCAAAGGCAAAAGGAGCAGATTTAGCCGATCCGTATGCGGGCAATTCGGCAGATTTTGAAGAATGTTATGCCATTTTAGAACCTTGTTTGGACAATTTTATTAGTTTTTTGCTCAAAAAACATCATTTAGAAACTGTATAATGTTATTATCACAATTTACGCCTGACAGAGTAGAGGCGGGGCTTGACGAGGTGGGTAGGGGTTGTTTGGCAGGTCCCGTAGTAGCGGCTGCCGTTATTTTCCCTAAAAACTACCAAAATGAAACCTTACGAGATTCCAAAAAATTAGGCAAAAAACAACGCCAATATTTAAAGCAAATCATTGAAAATGAGGCACTTGCCTATTCAATTTCCGAAGTAGGAAACGAGGTAATCGATCAGGTCAACGTCCTTCAGGCTTCCATTTTAGCTATGCACAAAGCAGTAGGGGAACTCAAGATTCAGCCCGAACTGTTACTGGTTGATGGTAAATTTTTTTATCCTTATCAAAACCTTGATCATGAGTGCATTATAAAAGGAGATGATAAATTTTTGTCTATAGCCGCCGCATCAGTCTTAGCCAAAACCTACAGAGACGAACTTATGACCGAATACGCCAAACGGTTTCCACATTACGCTTGGGAACAAAATGTAGGTTATCCAACTAAGAAACATTATGAAGGAATAAAAGAATATGGGATCACTTGTTTGCACCGTCGTAGTTTTAAATTATTTCGAAATGAGGATTTGTTTTAAATTCAAAATTTTATTGTTGAAAATTATACTTAACATAATATTAGTTATACAACAAAATGGTATTGAAAAATTAGGAAACAAATCCTAAAACTTGTTCCCTATTCTATCTTACCAAATATTTTCTAAATCTTTAGCTTCGAAATTTTGATTGCGTTCTACATAATAACTTTCCCCACCCTTTTTTAGTTTGAGCTTGTCTGCACTAAACAAGCGAGCCAAAAAAGCTACGGGTGCAAGAAAAATGAAAAAAACTATCGTCAGTAAAATTTTGGAACTAAAAAAACCCATAATTTCGGCTAATTTGAACCATGCCCACGATATTTTACCTGCTAACCCATCAGAAAACATTCCGATCAGCCCCAGCCCTATTGCAATCCAAAGCAAATATTTTATTTCTAAAAAATAAAATAAAACAAGAAATCCTGTAACTATAGTCAGGATTGTTTCTAAATTTTTTGCTCTCATGACTAAAATAAGGTATAAATAAAGGGTGCAATAGCACTACCTCCGCCAAAAACGATCAGTACGCCAATCAACAATAAGACAAAAATAATGGGTGCAAGCCACCATGCTTTGCGCTCCATCAAAAATTTAAAGAGGTCTTTTAAAAAATCCATTTTTGTAAAAAAGATTAAGAAAAATAAATTATTAAAATAATTACACTTTGAGGCGTAATAATACATTTTTTTTAGTCAAGTTTAAATTCTTCTTTCCAATTGTCCTTTTCTGCCCAATTTGGTTGTTCGGTTTTAGCAAAAAGATAGTTTCCTACGACCAAATAATCCATTTCGGTACGCATAAAACAACGGTACGAATCGGCAGGGGTGCAAACTATTGGCTCTCCCCTTACATTAAAACTCGTATTGACGATTACTCCGTAACCTGTTTTCTGTTTAAAATGGTTGATCAAAGTCCAATACTTAGGATTGGTTTCTTTATGTACTGTCTGCACACGAGCCGAAAAATCCAAGTGTGTAACTGACTGAATATCAGAACGTTCGGTGTAAAGTCTTGTCCATAAATCCAAACTGTTATAGTCATTTGGCAAGGTCTTTCGTCTTTTTTCCTGCACACCTGTAACCAAAAGCATATAGGGCGAAACCGCATTGCCCAATTCGAAAAACTCATGGGCATCTTCTGCCAAAACCGAAGGCGCAAAAGGACGAAATCCCTCACGATATTTGATCTTTAGGTTCAGTTTTT
>JAAFHK010000572.1 GCA_013297565.1 Cytophagales bacterium | reverse complement strand
AGGTGTTGAGATATATTCCAATATAAATGTTTATAGTTGGAAGAACAAATCTTAGTTTCTTCTCCATTTTTTGGCTGTAACCATACTTCGAGGATTATATCAAAGTGTTTTTTCCCTTCAAATTGCAGATAAGGCAATACTTCTACATCTTGCGGCTCACCTTGCACCCGAAAAGGCTCAAGCGCATCAAGGCTCACGACCCAAGCAGAAATAGACGAACCAAAATTTTTGGCTAAAAAGGGTCCCAGAGGTACATATTCCCAGCGCTGAATGTCCCGCGCCGACCAATCATTGAGCAAGACGAAACCAAAAATATGATCTTCGGCTTCCGCAGTGCTTAGGCTTGTTCCTAATTTGGTTTCTTTCCCTACAAAAAAGCCCACTTCCAGCTCAAAATCGAGCATTTTGCTTTCCATAAATAGGGGTTTCTCTGCTCCGTCAGGCATTACCTGTCCTTTTGGGCGGTGAATGGGTGTTTCGGAAATCACAATGGAGGACGAACGCCCGTGATAACCTACAGGAATGTGTTTCCAGTTGGGCAGAAGTGCATTGCTGGGATCGCGAAACATCTTTCCCAAGTTGGTAGCGTGATCGAGGCTCGAATAAAAATCAGTATAATCACCAATCTGGACAGGCATTTGCACTTCGACAGCGCTGATCGGACTAAGAACGGCATGATAACCATGATCAGTTTGAGTTTTACTCAAGCCTTCGATGCCGTAATGATCTTTTTCGCTAAGGGCTTCAGCGATTCGGTTGCGCAAAAGGCGAAGTTTTTGTCTGCCCAATCCCATAAGTGGGTTTAAATAGGGTTGCTCGAACAGTTTGCGGTCAATATCGAGGTCTTGGAACACTGCCCAATCGTGGCAAAGTGCCAAATCGAGAACAAAATCACCGATTCGGACACCTACTCGGTTTGCGGTGTTTGGAGTTCGAAAAATGCCGAAAGGTAAGTTTTGGATAGGAAAAGGAGAATCAGGGGAAACCCTAACAAAAGATTTCAATTCAGGATTATTGGCGTATATTTCAGTCATTTGAGGTTAAGGATTTGTTGGAAATTGGTTTTATTTCCAACAAAGGTAAGGGGAAAAACCTAATCGTACAAATTACTAATTTGTAACAAACCTTTTGAATTGATAATTTTAATGCGGCGTTTGTCAATGCTAATCAATTTTTCGTCTTTAAATTCGGAAACCACGCGAATAGCGGTTTCTTTGACCGTTCCTACAAAACTTGCTAAATCTTCGCGGGTCAGATTGATATATTCTTCTTTCTTGTAGATATTTGCTAACAATAAAAGGGCTTCGGCAATGCGCCCTCGAACAGGTTTATAGGCTATTTCGCTAACTTTGGTTTCTGTACTCTCGAGTTCTTTGCAAATAGTAGCCAAAAGTGCTTCGTAAAAGTTTTTATTGGTCTGCATGAGTTCATGAAATTCGCCTTTTGGGATCAGACAAATGGTCGAATCTTCCAAGGCGGTTGCCGTTACGCTGTACGGATCGTTGGTGATTAGAGATCGGTAACCAATAAAATCACCTGCGCGTGCTATTCTCAAAATTTGCTCCTTACCCGTACTGAAAATCTTACTTAATTTGATCGATCCACTATTAATACAAAAAAGCCCAATAGGAAATACATTTTCGTGAAAAACAACCTGATCTTTTTTATAAATATTACAAGTTTTGGAAAGATTTATTTTTTCAGTTTCGGCGCAACTACAAAAATTAAATAATGAACTACCACGGCTTTTACAAGTAGTGCATTCAGGGTGTGGCATTCTCATGATTTTGATGAATTTTATTAAACTACAAAGCAAATATAATAAAAAAATGATTTAGATCATCTTTTTAAGTCAATACTTTGTGTTTAAAAAATAAAAAAGCCTATTTCTGTAATTTCACTCACAAAAATAGGCTTATGTCCTTTGCTTTTTATGCTAAACATCAATATCAAGCCACTTTAGGGCTTTGTTCCTATCAGCAAACATTTGAATAATGTTTTGTGCCTCTGAATTAATCGAAATACCTTCATCTCGGGTTTGTTCGGCAGAAACCAATGAAACTATTTCGTCAGATAAAAGAACCGCATTACGTTTCATGCCCAATTTAATACCATTTTGAATGATATTAATAGCGATCCACTCTTGAAAATGAACAGGAATGTTGTAATAATAATGTTTGGTATTAACCAACAAAAAAACAGGTTTGTGCTGTTCGATTTTGGATTTGAAAACAAGATTTTCCTCCAACAATTTTTTTTCATCAAACCTTATATCATTTTCAGCTACCGTAAAAATTACTTCCATGAAGTTTTTTTCGGTCAAATAAATGATTTCACAATAATTACTTTTGTAAATAACCATGATAGGAACAGTTTAGGATTGAGAATATTTAGCGCATATTGTGAAAAACGTTTTGCACGTCATCGTCTTCTTCGAGCTTGCCAATTAGTTTTTCCACGTCTGCTATTTGTTCTTCGGTGAGTTCTTTGGTATCGTTCGGGATTCTTTCAAAATCCGCCCCTT
>JAAFHK010000571.1 GCA_013297565.1 Cytophagales bacterium | reverse complement strand
CACGAAGAAGGCATTGCCTTTTGTCATGACAATCTTGGGAATGCTTTTCGCGCAAACCACGATTATAAAAAAGCTATCGAAAATTACGAAAAATCAAGAATTTTATTTGAAAAAATCAAGCACAAGGTAGGTTTAGGGTATGTTTATACCCATTTGAGCAATTTGTACCGAGATATGAAAAAATACGAAGATGCCCTATTTTATGCCGAAAAATCCATAGAAATAAGACGAGAAGAAAAAAATAAGTTCAATTATACAAACGCTTTGTACGAAAAAGCCCAATTATTTCTTATTCAAAAAAAATATATCGAAGCACTTGAGGTTGTAAGTGAAAATTTTGAGATCGCCAAAACATTTTCTTCTCCTTTGGCGCTTGCCAATTACAGCCGTGATATGGCAGAAATTTATATAGGCTTAAAAGATTTTGAAAAAGCGATGTTTTACGCCCAAATGTCGGCAGATATATCCCAAAAAAATAAATTTCGCATACAGTCAAATCTAACAAACGAAACCCTTTATAAAATTTATTTGGCTAAAGGCAATCTCTCCCAAGCCCTCCAGTATCAGCTCCTCTACAGTGCCTACAAAGACAGCACTTTTAAAGAGTTACGCCAAAAGGAAACCGAAAAATTTGAACAAAAATGGCTTATTTATAGAAAAGAAAAAGAAAATGAACTTTTGAAAAAAGATAATGAATTACACCAAGCTACCATTCAGCGTCAGCAATTTATTAGTATTGCTACTTTTTTTGGTATTTTTTTGGTAGGCATTTTGGCATTTATTTTTTATACAGGGCGCAAGCAAGCAAAAAAAGCCAATCATTTACTTAGCCAAAAGAATGAAAAGATTATGGCAATAGCCGAAATTTTGGAAACGGCTCACCAAAAAACAATCAAAAAAAGCAAAGAAATAGAACTGAAAAATCAAAATATTTGGGCAAGTATTAATTATGCCAAACGAATCCAAGTAGCTATTTTGCCCACACACGAACAAATAAGCAAACTTTTGCCCGAACATTTCGTCCTTTTTCTGCCGCGTGATGTAGTCAGTGGCGATTTTTATTGGTTTAGTGAAATGAGTTTTCTTTCCAATTCTTACGAACAACAAGGAATTATTGCCTCTATTGACTGCACGGGGCATGGCGTGCCAGGGGCTTTTATGAGTATGATTGCCAATGATCTGCTCAATGAGATTGTGCATACACAGTTCATTACTTCTCCTGCCCAAATCCTCAACAGTTTGCATTCTCGAATCAGAATTGTATTAAAACAAGATGCCACAGGGAGTCAGGACGGTATGGACATTGCCATTTGTACTTTTGACAAAGCGGAAAAAAAATTGGCATTTGCGGGCGCACGTAGCCCTTTGTATTATGTTCCGCTGATCGAAAATACGGAACTCCACGAAATTAAAGGCAATCGAATGCCTGTAGGTGGCGAAGTGCTGAAAATTCCACGTCAATTCGCAGAACACATTGTTCCGTTTGAAACCCCAACTTATTTTTATATCTGTTCGGACGGTTATCAAGACCAATTTGGAGGAGCAGAAAACAAAAAACTATTGAGCAAAAATCTCCGAAATTTGCTTTTTTCCATTCACCATTTGCCTTGCGAAGCCCAAGAAAAACGATTGCACGATTTTATCCTACATTGGCAGGGTGAGCAAGAACAAATTGATGATATTTTGATTATTGGTTTTGTTTTGAGCTAAAAAACACAAACCCTACAAGGTTTTAAAGACCTTGCAGGTTTTTTTTTATGCTGTTTTCTTTCCAAAAACAAGTTCAAAAACATAACCCAATCCCGCCACTAAAGTACAACCGATCAGGTTGAACCATAAATAAGAAATTTGAAATTCGGGAATTTTCAGCACTTCGCCTGCATACCAAAGCGCCACTACGACTAATTCGGCACAAACTGCCGCCGCAAAAACGGCATTTCCTTTTATTTTGGGGACATAAAAGGCTACCAAGAAAATGCCCAAAATAGTTCCATAAAACAGCGAACCTAAAATATTGACCGCTTCTATGAGGTTGTTACTCAACTGATTAGCAAATTCGGCGAGCAAAATGGCGTAAATTCCCCAAGCCACCGTAGCAATTTTGGAAACTTGCAAATAGTGTTTTTCGGAGGCATTGGGTTTGATATTTCGTTTGTAAATATCGATAACGGTCGTGGAGGCTAAGGCGTTGAGTTCGGAGGCGGTTGAGGACATCGAGGCAGACAAAATCACCGCAATCAACAAACCAATAATGCCCGATGGCAAATAATTCATCACAAAAGTCAAAAAAACATAATTCGTGTCGCTGGCTTTGGGTTTTCCGTCCGCCGCATTTTGGGCATGAATCAGCGAAAGTGCCTGTTTTTTTACTTCGGCGTATTCTTTTTCGGTTTTCTGTAAAATTTGCGTTTTTTCCTGTACCAAATTGGGTTCTTTTGCTTTCAAAGCCTGCACCAAATCGATGCTTTGCTGTTTTTTTTGTTCAAAAATGGTATTGTATTGCTTTTCCAAATCTTGGAATTGTA
>JAAFHK010000570.1 GCA_013297565.1 Cytophagales bacterium | reverse complement strand
GTCCTTGCTTACGTGCTGCATAGCTACGATAATATTTTTGGCTGAAGCCACCAAATCCATAGCGCCTCCCATGCCTTTTACCATTTTTCCAGGAATTTTCCAGTTGGCAATGTCGCCGTCTTCGGACACTTCCATCGCCCCCAAAATAGTCAAATCAATATGTCCGCCTCGAATCATGGCAAAACTATCTGCCGAACTGAACAGACTCGAACCTTTGATCATGGTGATGGTTTGTTTGCCCGCATTGATCAGGTCGGCATCTACTTCGGCTTCCACAGGGAACGCCCCGATGCCCAAAAGCCCGTTTTCGGACTGTAGCACCACGTTCATACCTTTTGGGATATAGTTGGCGACCAGCGTGGGAATCCCGATTCCCAAATTGACATAATACCCTTCGCGCACTTCTTGTGCAATCCGTTTGGCAATCCCGTTTTTATCTAACATACGGTCTAAAATTTCGTTTTTTTGAATTTGTCTGAAAAATCTTTACTTTTGAAAGTTTTATAAAAACACATTAAATAGAGTTTATGAATAATTTGCGTAAGGCCCTTTAGGGTGTTTGTAATTTATTGAAAATCAAGTGTTTAACCGCACCCTAAAGGGTACGATACAGTTTGTTCATAAACTTAAATAAAGAAAACTTTTTTAAAACCTCAAAAACTTGGCAATAATATGAAAAAAACATGGCTTTCGATGGTGTTTATATTTTTTTGTGCGGGTCTTTTTGCCCAAAATGTTGCCTTTGATTCGGTTTCCTTTCGCAAACTCTACGAAAATGTAGAATTATTGAAACGAAATGAAGCCATGATTCGACAGTTGGCTCAAAAACAGCGAACCGAAGACAGTTTGCGGATCATAGAACTCAATGGCGAAATTGATAAAGTTACCAACCGTACCAACGAACTTTCCTCCCGAATCCAAATAACGGCTAAGGGGCGCTATGACAAAATTTATAACAATCTGACCGCAACGGCATATTTGTTTGAGGAAATGAACAAACGGCTCAATACGCTTCAAGCCCTTACGCAAGCCCAAAACTACGAAACGATTGTTACCCAACTCAACAATCCGACAGACGGAAGTTTGGGCTTTTCATATCAAAGCAAGGTGATAGAACTCTTGGACAAGACGATTCCTGTGCAGAGAAAAAGTAAAGGAAAGTTTTTGGAGATTGCGGGTGCATTGCTGAAAAATCCGATTGTTAATGGAATTGTTTCACTTACCCCTGTGGTAAATATTGGCTCGCAGGTTTTGAGTATGGTCAGTTCTTTTGCCATGAATGATGACAATATTAAACCTGAACATATCACGAACTTCAAAAATTCTTTGGGGGCTTATACTACTTATTATTCAAAGCTGAACGATGCCACGACCAATTTTCAGGTTAGCACCAGCAACTACAAAGTCCAGATCAATAATCTGCACCGCCAATTAGAAGATTATGCCGTTTTGAATTTGCAAGAAGCAGGCTTCAGGGTTGATCCGAAAACAGAAGGCACAGGTACAGGCGAATATTTGAATACACTTTTCAGAACCTACAACGAACGCGGCATGATCCGATACATGGACGGTTTAAAAGCCAAATTTACGACAGGTAGCAAAATAGATTATGAAAAACTATTGAACGAAACCAAATTGGAACTGATCAACGGTCGAGTAGATGACGTTACGCAAAGTTACAAGCAGTTTGATTATTTGTACCGCCAATACATAGCCATGATCGAGGAACACAACAAACAGACCATCGAGATCATGAACTACGCCATTGAGCAAAAACTAAGTTCGGACGAGGCGAAAGTGCGAGAAAAAATCGAACAACTCAAACAGAGCAGTCGCAAAAGTGTCAATGACATCAAAACAAGCATTAACATACTGCAATTAGAAGACATTGCCAAAAACATTGTTCGCTAAATTTATGTTCAAAAACTAACAGTTTTGATAAAAACTGTTAGTTTTTATTCCTCCTTACCTAAAACTATACTAAAAACCCTCACGAAATCAACTTAAGTCGGACGTAATCCGACCTTAAAAAGGTTGCGAAATTTCAAGGTCGGACTACGTCCGACTGAAGTTTTTTTTGCAGAATGTGTAATTTGTAACAGTTTTCAGTATAAAAACAGCTATGAAAGTAGCATTAGCCAAACTCAATCCTGAAGACCTCGATGATTTTGTAAATCTCATTAAAGTATTCGAGGATGTTTTCGAATGGGAAGATTTTTCATTTCCCCCAAAAAATCATTTACAAAAATTGCTTAGCAAGCAAAATCCTCTCGTATTTGTGGCTAAAGTCGATAACAAAATAGTGGGCGGGCTTACAGCACACATCTTGGACAGATACGATTCGGAAAAACCCTCTGCCTACATTTACGATCTTGCCGTTTTGTACCTTTTTCAGCGCAAAGGGTTTCTAACAGCAATTAAAAATCTAAACAAATTTATACATTATTAAACAATTTATTTGTTTTATTGGGATTAATGTGTATATTTGCGTATGTTATCTATCAAAGAAGCGGCGGAACTCTTGGGC
>JAAFHK010000057.1:5154-14205 GCA_013297565.1 Cytophagales bacterium | reverse complement strand
AAACCGAAGTCCAAAAACTCTTGGGCGTTCGCAAAATGGTAGGAGGTTTTACGAATGAAAACAAACATTATCAAACAGAAACCACTATTTTACCAAAAGGATCAATGATTTATATGGCTTCGGACGGATATGCTGACCAAAACGACCAAAATAGAAACAGCTTTTCAGAAAAACGCTTTATCAGTATGCTTTCTATTTTGCAAAAGAAAACCTTGCCAGAACAAAAAGCCTTTTTGGAGCAAGCCCTCGACAAGCACATGACAGGTACAGAACAGCGGGACGACATTTTGGTGGTCGGTTTGAGGCTTTGATGTTTTTTCTTTAAAAAAACACACGAAACATTTGCAAAATCAAACCAAATACATTATCTTTGCCACTCTAAATCCTACGGGCGTAGTTCAAGGGTAGAATAGTGGTCTCCAAAACCATTGATGGGTGTTCGAATCACTCCGCCCGTGCTTCCAGAGTCAATCACATTTTTGTGTGATTGATTTTTTTTGATAAAAGAAATAACCTTTTAAGAAAATGGCAGACTTTTTTAAAAAAATAGTTGATTTCTGCAAAGAATCCTATCGTGAAATGATGGAGAATGTAACTTGGACAAAGTTCAGTGATTTACAATCACATTCCATTTTGGTATTAGTTGGTACTTTGATTTTTGCTTTGGTCATTGGTTTGATCGACCTTGTTTTTGACAAAGGGCTTCAGATTTTCTATGAATCTTTCTAATTTAGTTCCAAAATAAACTTTTGCTATGAGTGAAACACATTGGTATATTTTGCGAGCCGTAAGCGGACAAGAAAAAAAGGTAAAAGCCTATTTGGAAAAAGAAATTTCCATTCAGCATTTGCAAGAGTATATCTTGCAGGTACTTACCCCTTCTGAAAAAGTGTATCAAATGCGCAAATCAAAGGACGGAAAAACCAAAAAAATTGCCGTTGAAAGAAATTTTTTTCCCGGTTATGTTTTGCTACAGGCAAACATCGCCAATGGAGAGATACTTCACACGATTCGCCATGTGCCTGGCGTGTTGGGTTTTTTGGCTGTAGATGGCGAAAATCCAAACGAAATGCCTCGCCCTATGCGCGAAAGTGAGGTAACGCGCATTTTGGGTAAAGTTGCCGATACGGACGAATACGAAGTAAAGCACGAACTTTCGTTTAGCGAAGGTGAAAAAGTAAAAGTAATTGATGGTCCCTTTTCGGGTTTTTCGGCTGTAGTCGAGGAGGTTTTCGATGACAAGAAAAAAATGCGTGTGATTGTAACCATTTTTGGAAGAAATACTCCAGTGGAA
This sequence comes from Cytophagales bacterium, assembly GCA_013297565.1. Classification (GTDB taxonomy): domain Bacteria; phylum Bacteroidota; class Bacteroidia; order Cytophagales; family Thermoflexibacteraceae; genus JAAFHK01. The sequence goes on along the minus strand of JAAFHK010000057.1, from coordinate 12,911 downwards.
CTCAATTATGGGCAGGTCGAAAAAGAAGAATAAAAATATTTCAACTCACGAAATGTCCCTTTTGAAATACATCAAGAGGGATATTTTTTTTGGCTAAAAACAAGTGGTTTGTCCAAGAAAAGAATTTTTGTTTTTGCCCAAGTGGTCTGAAAAAGCTCTGATTGACGGTATTTTTCTAAGGCTTCAGCATTTTCCCAATGACTATAGGTCATAAATACACTTTCCCTATCCCAGTCCTGTAGAAGTTCCAAATGCCTACAGCCTTCAAAAGCCCTAATTTTGGCTTTGCTTTGTTCAAAAATTTCCAAAAAATCAGGCACTCGATCCTCCTGAAAAGTCATACGAACAATCCGAATTAGCATAATTTTAATGTTTTTGTAAAAAAACGATATACGAAAAACCCGCAAGGTCTTAAATACCTTGCGGGTTTTATAAAATTTAACTTCTTTGGCTCATCGAAACATAATGACGCACCGTTTGCCCTGTATAGATTTGGCGAGGTCTGCCAATAGGTTGGTTTTCTTCACGCATTTCTTTCCATTGAGCAATCCAGCCAGGGAGTCGTCCAAGAGCAAACATCACTGTAAACATATCAACAGGGAAACCCATCGCTTTGTAGATAATGCCCGAATAGAAATCGACATTAGGATACAATTTGCGTGCAATGAAATATTCGTCCTTCAAAGCCACTTCCTCAAGTTTCATCGCAATTTCCAAAAGCGGATCGTTAATACCCAATTTTGCCAAAACATTGTCGCAAGTTTTTTTGATGATTTTGGCACGCGGGTCAAAATTCTTATATACTCGGTGTCCAAAACCAAACAAACGGAAATTACTACCTTTTTCTTTAGCCTTATCTACGTATTTTTGGACGTTTCCTCCATCACGGTGGATTGTCTCGAGCATTTCCAAAACTTCTTGGTTTGCCCCCCCATGTCGAGGTCCCCACAAGGCATTGATCGCCCCTGCAACAGCGGCGTACAAACTTGCTTGCGAAGAACCTACCATACGGACGGTCGAAGTTGAGCAGTTCTGTTCGTGATCGGCGTGTAAAATCAATAGTTTTTCGAGGGCATCAACCAGTACAGGGTCGGAGTGGTAGGTTTCGGTTGGGAAACCAAACATCATATAAAGGAAATTGGAACAATAATCCAGATCGTTGCGTGGATAGTTCAAAGGGTGTCCCATTTCGTTTTTATACGCCCAAGCCGCAATCGTAGGCATTTTTGCTAAAAGCCTCAAAATCGTTAAATTAACGGCTTCAGGCGAACGGTTTGGATCGAGAGATTTGGGATAAAACGCTGTAAGCGCCGAAACCATAGTGGACAAAACGCCCATAGGGTGCGAAGATGCGGGAAAAGCATCATAAATTTTGCGCATATCCTCATGCACTAAGGTATGCATGGTGATGTCTTTTTGGAATTTGTGTAAGGTTTCTTTATTAGGCAACTCACCATAGACAAGCAAATAAGCCACTTCTATAAAAGTTGATTTTTCGGCTAATTCTTCAATGTCGTAGCCTCTGTAACGCAAAATTCCCAACTCACCATCAAGAAAGGTAACGGCACTTTTGGTCGAACCTGTATTTTTATAACCAATATCTAAGGTAATTAAGCCTGTTTGCTCACGCAAATCACTAATATCGAGCGCCAATTCGCCCTCTGTTCCCTCAATAACGGGAACTTCATAACTTTTGCCTTCGTAATGCAGTTCTGCTGTTTTTGCCATGGTTTAAAATTGATTTTAGGAAAAGTAATAAAAAGGTTTTGGTATAAATGACTTTCTTAAACAACAAGATTTTTCAAAAAGTGTTATTAGTAGGTAGAAAATAGTACCTTTGTAGTTTAAGCAAACATACTTATTTTTTCGATTTAAACAAAAATAAACCATGAAAAAACAAATTTTAATTTTTCTGATTGCTGTTTTTGGAGTTTGGGCTTGTAACAGTAATAAATCGGAAAATGCCTCAAATCTAAGCATAAATACCGAAGTTCTGACCTTGCAAGCACAGACTTTCCAACAAAAAATACAACAAACTCCCGAAGCCCAAGTGCTTGATGTACGTACTCCAGAGGAGTGCGCAAGTGGCATGATTGCAAAAGCTACTCAAATAGAATACGGTACGGACGATTTTGAACAAAAATTGAATAAATTGGACAAAAAGAAGCCTGTTTTTGTTTATTGCCGAAGTGGAGGACGCAGTGCGAAAGCGGCAGAGAAGTTGAAAACATTGGGTTTTGAAAAAATTTTTGATTTGCAGGGCGGCATCAAATCATGGACGGACAGCGGCTTGCCTTTGAGTATGAACCACTAATTAACCAGTTTTGATTTATTTGAAAAATACAATTTGTATAAAATATCATTGCTTAAACAAAAAGGTATAAAAACAAGGCTTTATGAATTAAGATTTCGTAAGGAAGTATTTTTTTGTCAAAAAAACCATTTTTTATACCTACTTTTGAAGTTGTTTTCGATTTTTGTTTAATAAATAACATTTTTATTTTTTGTTTGCGAAACAAATTTATAGAAAAAAGTATATTTGTACATGAAATTATTTTGTATAAAAATCTAACATAGAGAAAAGTAAGGATATTGGAATAATGCTATTTTTGAAAACTTTATTATTTTCATTTTGTTATTATACTAAGGGTTTTGCCACTGGCGAAACCTTTTTTATTTTTGCGAACGCTTATAACCGAGTTTTCCAAAAGTTTCGCATTTTTGGAAAGTTCAATAAAAAACCTTAACCCTTTTCTCATGTCCGCCGAGAGCCAAAAATCACTCATTCTTAAAATTGCCCTTTTTGCTACGGGGCTTTCTGGCATTGTTGCCGAATATATTTTATCGACCTTAGCCTCTTATTTTTTGGGCGATTCGATTCTACAATGGACAATGACCGTTTCGACCATGCTTTTTTCGATGGGTTTGGGAAGCCGCTTGAGCCAGTATGTTCATCGCAATTTGTTGGAAAAACTCATTTTTACCGAATTTTTACTCTCGGTTACGGTTGCTTTTGTGGCGCTTATTGTCTATGTTTTAGCCGCTTGGACAAGCTACGTAGGCTTTTTTATCTATTTTTTGAGCATTGCGGTTGGGGCAATGATCGGTTTGGAAATCCCTTTAGTAACCCGAATCAATGAGGCTTACGAAAGCCTGCGGGTCAATATTGCGGCGGTTATGGAAAAAGATTATTATGGAAGTTTGGTAGGTGGGGCATTTTTTGCTTTTGTAGGATTGCCTTATTTGGGGCTTACTTATACGCCGTTTATATTAGGAATTACCAATTTTTCAGTCGCTATCTGGCTCTATCTCAAGCTCAAGGATCATGTCGAAAAGCGTTTTATTTGGCGAATCAATCTGGCTTTGGGAACTTCAGTGGTGTTACTTTTGGCGGGTTTGTTTTTTGCCAAACCTATAGTTTTGTATGGCGAACAGGCAAAATACAAAGATCAGGTAGTTTTTACCAAACAAAGTGCCTACCAAAAAATAGTCCTGACGCAGTGGAAAGAAAATTATTGGCTATTTATCAATGGAAATCAACAACTTAGCACCCTTGATGAGTTCTTGTACCACGAACCGCTAATCCACCCTATTATGCAACTTGTGCCTCATGCTACCAACGTATTGGTTTTGGGCGGAGGTGATGGTTGTGCGGCACGTGAAATTTTAAAATATCCGCAGGTCGAAAAAATCACCGTAGTCGATCTCGACCCCATGATGACGGATTTGGCAAAAGAAAATCCTATTTTTCTGGGCTTTAATGGAAATTCGATGAATAACCCCAAAGTGAAAATCATTAACCAAGATGGTTTCCAGTTTTTGGAACAAACACAAGATTTTTTTGATGTGATCATAGTCGACCTGCCCGATCCTAAAACGGTAGAAATCAATAAGTTATATACCAATTCGTTTTACGAACTCACCAAACGGCAGTTGCGTCCAAACGGTCTGCTCATCACCCAAGCGGGCAGTCCGTACTACGCTACCCAAGCCTTTAGGTGTGTAGAAAGAACCATGCAGTCGGTAGGGCTAAATACCGTCCCCATGCACAACCAAATCCTAACTATGGGGCAATGGGGCTGGCTTTTGGCAAGCAAAGAAACGGATAGCGAAACCTTAAGAAAACGTTTGCAAAGGCTTGATTTTGAGAATGTTCGAACCCGTTGGATTACTAAAGAAGCCATGATGATGATCACTTCCTTTGGAAAGGATTTGAAAGAAGTGGGCGAAATTGAGATCAATACGATCCACAATCCCGTTTTGCAACGCTATTATTTGAAAGGAAATTGGGATTTGTTTTGAGGCTATACTGAAACTAAATTGATTGGTGTCCCAAAACGAAGTTCTCTTGTTCGTTTCTATGGCGAACAAGAATGTTCGCCGTACAAATTCAGTTTGATTGAGTATAATAAAATATCCAAATCCTATTTTATTCTGAAACCTTATTTTCCCAAAAAAGCAAAATATATTTTCTCTTTTTTCTATACATTTGCTTCTTACATGGGCTTTGGTCTGTGAGGTTAGATACCAGACTCAACATTCAAAAAATATAAACAAAATGAAATTACTTTTGGGAATTAATTACCATACGCAATGGGGCGAAAGACTCTTTGTGTGCGGGGCAAGCAAATATCTGGGGGATTGGCAAGCAGAAAAGGCTGTGCCACTGAAGGCTACAGGTGGCGGAAATTGGCTTTTGGAAGTCGAAATGCCCGAAGTTGCAGGGTTAGAAATTGAGTATAAATATTTCTTAAAAAACGAAAATACAGGAGCAATCCGTTGGGAATGGGGCAAAAATCGGGCTTTGTCGGTTGGTAAAACTTTCGAAACGGTTTTTGTGCAGGACTATTGGCGAAACCCGCAAGACCTTGATAATGTGCTGTTTAGCTCGGCTTTCGAGAACGCCTTGCTCAAACAAAATTTGGCAAAACGGACAGTTTCCAAAACAGGTTCGAAAGCGAATGCAGTTGTCGTTCGTTTCCAAATGTTAGCGCCAAGAGTTCCACAAGGTCGAAAATTAGCCATTATTGGTAGCGACAAGGCTTTGGGTGATTGGGACAAGGCAAAGGCGGTCGTAATGAATACCTACGCTTATCCGCTTTGGGAAGCTGAAGTCGAACTCAAAACGCCAAATGTGCCTTTTAGCTATAAATACGCCATTTATAACCCACAAACGAAAGAATTGGACACGTGGGAAATAGGCGAAAATCGTTATTATCAGATTCCAATTTTTGAAGCCGAAAAACAAATTGCGGTCATTTCCGATCAAAAATTTCGTTTTCCAGCAGGATTTTGGAAAGGAGCAGGCTTGGCTATCCCTGTTTTTTCTTTGCGTTCGCAAGCGAGCATGGGAGTTGGCGAATTTACAGATTTGAAACTCTTGGTCGATTGGTCTAAAAAAATGGGCTTAAAACTCATTCAAATCCTACCAATTAACGATTCGATAGCAAACCGTAATTGGGTAGATTCTTGTCCGTATGCAGGAATTTCCGTTTTTGCCTTGCACCCCATGTACCTGAATATCAATCAAATGGGTAAAATTTCTTCGAAACTTGCCAAAGAAATTGCCCAAACCCAACAAAATATACTGAACTCGAAAACCTACGTAGATTATTTGGAAGTGATGCGGATCAAATCCCGTTATTTCAAACTGATCTATGACGAAAACAAAGAAAAGGCTTTGCAAGAGGCTGATTATCAAGCCTTTTTTCGCCAACATTCGGATTGGCTAAAACCCTACGCCGCTTTTTCTTATTTGCGTGATTTGTTTGGCACACCTAATTTCGAACAATGGGATCGGTTTGCAGCATTTAGCGAAACGGTTTTGGACGAAATTACCGATCCGAAAGCCCCCCATTATGACGACATTGCCGTTCATTATTTTTGTCAATACCATTTGCACAAACAACTTTTGGAAGCAGTCGAATATGCCCGTTCGCAAGGAGTGGTTTTAAAAGGGGATATTCCAATTGGCATTTCGGGCAATAGCGTAGATGCTTGGGTTTCGCCAAAACTGTTCAATTTGAAAAGTCAAGCGGGCGCTCCGCCAGATAACTTTGCCGTTTCAGGACAAAATTGGAAAACGCCGACCTATAATTGGGCAGAAATGGCAAAAGACGGCTATGCTTGGTGGAGAAAACGCCTCACGCATTTTGCCCAATATTTTGATGTGTTCCGTTTGGATCATATTTTGGGTTTTTTCCGTATTTGGGAAATTCCACCACACGCCGAACAAGGCATTTTAGGACAATTTAATCCTTCTTTGCCGTTCCAGCTTGATGAATTGCGTTCAAAAGGACTTTGGTTCGACCATTTCCGCATGGCGACTCCGTACATCAGACGTTATATGCTTGATGAAATTTTTGGGACAGAAACCCAATACGTGGTAGAAAAATATTTGGAAGAATATGCCTACCATTGTTACCTTTTCAAACCCGAATTTGATACGCAAAAAAAGGTAGCGGCACATCTTAGCCCAACGGACAACACGCCAATAGAGGAAAAAGCCCGCGTGGAGCAGTTAAAAAATGGGCTTTTCCGTTTGCACGCCGAAGTTTTGTTTATAGAAGCCCCTTTCTCGAATGGTGAGGCTTTCAATCCTCGGCATTCCTATCAAGATACTTATTCGTACAGAGATTTGGATCATGGGACTAAGCTGATACTGAATGAGTTATATACGGATTATTTCTACAAACGCCACGAACAGTTCTGGCGTGATCAGGCTTTGCAAAAACTGCCTGCCATTACGCAGGCTACCAGTATGTTGCCTTGTGGCGAAGATTTGGGCATGGTGCCAGATAGCGTGCCGCCTACGATGCGCGAAATGGGCATTTTGGGCTTGAATATTCAGCGTATGCCCAAAAATCCGAAAGTTGAGTTCGGACACCCTAATGACTTCGAATATTGGTCGGTAGGGACACCCTCAAGCCACGACATGAGTACCCTGCGCGGTTGGTGGGAAGAAAACCAGAAACTTGCCCAGCGCTTTTATAACCATATCTTGGGCAAATGGGGGCAAGCACCGCAAAGGGCAGACGGGAATTTGATCAAGGATATGATTGTGCAACATTTGTTTTCGCCTGCTATGTGGGCTATTTTCCCTATCCAAGATCTTTTGGGCATGGACGAAACCTTGCGACACCCCGATCCTAAAGCCGAACAAATTAACAATCCTGCCAATCCGAACAACCAATGGAATTTCCGTCTGCACATAGGTTTGGAGGAACTGTTGGAAGCCGAAGATTTTAATATAAAAGTCATGAATTTGGTTACTTTGGCGGACAGGAATACGGCTTGTTAGGTTTTTCTTAAAAGTTTCATTTCTCAAAGAAATGGAACTTTCTTTGTTTATGTTTGTAAAAAAAACGAAAAACTATGTACTTACTCGAACATTATAAAAAAGCCACTTCGCTAAATACGATTGACAATGCCGTACGCCTCGATGTGCCGATTAATGCACAACACGAATTTTATGTAGATTTTAAAGATGTACGGGGCGATTTTGAGGATCGAATGATTTATAAAACCTTGAATGTCAATCCGAAAACCTTTACTTTCGATGCCTACGCCAATCCTTACAACAAACAAGCCTTGTTTTTGGCGGGTATGCGAGGTTCGGGTAAAACTTCGGAAATTGCCAAATATGTCAATAATTTGCACAATAAAAACGGTTTTTTTTGCGTGGTTTGCAACCTCGACGATCAGGACAAAGGATTGGATTTGAACAATATGGAATATATGGATATTCTGATTTTTCA
>JAAFHK010000057.1:0-5144 GCA_013297565.1 Cytophagales bacterium | reverse complement strand
AAAGAACGAGTCGAGGAAGTGAATAAAATTATAAAAAAAGAAGGTGGGTTGGAAATAGAATTGAAGGCGGAAACCCCAAGTTTATTTAGTTTTTTGGGAATTGCTACGAAAGTAAAAGCCAATTTGATGGGGAGTAAAGAAAATGCCGAAAAAATTAGGAGTGTTTTCAAGAATAATTTTACGGATTTTGCCAAAAAATTCAATCTTTTTTTGGAATACGTCAATACGATTTTGCGAAAAAATAACATTGCCCAAGAACTGCTTTTTGTGATTGATGGACTTGAAAAAACGGCTTCGAGTGATATTCGGAAAAAAATCATTATTGCCGAAAACAACCGTTTTAAGCAAATCAAAGCCTATACAATTTTTACGTTGCCTATCGAACTCATTGCCGAAACCCAAAAACTCTATGCTACAGGCAACCAAGTTATTTCTTTTCCTTTTGTCAAATTGCAAGAACGGGGCGGGACGATTGTAGAGCCTGCGGTCGAACGCTTTTTTGAATTTGTCTATAAACGCATCGACAAGGCACTTTTTGATAGTGAAACTACGGTACGGAACGCCATTTTGTATAGCGGCGGATCGCCTCGTGAGCTTTTGCGGATTTTGGAATTTGCGGCGATGTACGCTGATGAGGAGTTGGGAAAAATAGACCAAAAAGCCCTCGACCGAGCTATTCAGAAATTGGCGGCACAAACTTCGCAATTCCTGAACGAACAGGACGTAAATGCCCTCAAAATTTTGAAAGAAAACAACGAAAAAGGCTTACAAACGCTTGCTAATGAGCATTTTTTTAGGTTGATTGAAAACATGATCATCATGGAATACAATGATGGCACGTACAAACGAGTTCACCCGATAGTTGCCGAATCCAAACTCTATAAGCAATATGTCGGATAATTACGAAGACGAAACCCGCCCTTTGTTCAGACACCTTCGCACCGAGGCGTTTCGGTTTATTATTGTCCGTTTCAACCATTATTCTTTCCTGAAAAGGCTCGAAAATGACCTAAAAAGCCATTTTCCTGAACGTCCTTTGGTACGCCTCGATGCCGAAAAACACACTTTTCAAAGCCTTTCCACAAAATATTACGCCCAAGAAAACGGTTTTTTTTGGATCGAAAATTTTGATAATCTCTTGCGTGAGAACCAAGATGAAACCCAAAATCAGCGAAAGCACGAAATTACGGCGGGTTTGAACCTGCGGCGGGATACCCTTGCCAAAAAACCGATTGCCTTGTTTATCTTTGTTCGAGCCGATGAGGAATTGTACGCACGGCTGATTATGCACAAAATGCCCGATTTATGGTCATTCCGATCTCTGATTTTGGATTTGGAAAGGGAAATTGTGCCAAAAGATGAGAATTTATTTTTGCAAGATTTTCAGGATATACAAATTCTTGAAAAAGAGCAAATACAAGCCAAAACAGAAGAATTAGAAAAATTACAAGCCATCGTAGCCCAAACGTCTGCTACCGAAGTAGCTTTATTGGATACTTTGTATCCGCAAATTGTTGATCTGCAAAAGGAATTAGGGAAATATGAAGAAGTCCTTATTACTTGTAGAACTTGGGAGAAAATAGCAAGTGATAAGGCATTTGTTTTTTTTCATATCGCCTATATGTATAAAAAGATTGGAAAAATAGAAGATGCTCAAAATTATTTCAGGAAAGCCCTTTTTGAGTGGAAACAAAATAATCATCAAAATAATATTGCTCTTGTTTATGAACAATTAGGAAATATTGAACTACAAAAAGGCAATACAGAAAAGGCATTAGATTTTTTTGAAAAAGAAACTACAATTTTTGAGAAACTTTATGAAGAACAGCCAAATGAGCTTTTGATCAAACATGGTTTGGCTATTGCCTATCAATTTATGGGAATTGTTTATGCCAAATTAGAGAGTTGGGAGAAAGCCTTATTGTATTATGAAAAATATAATCAATTCGAACAAGAATTGCATGAAAACGCCCCTGAACATTTGGATATTAAGCACAAATTGGCTCTTTCTTATGAAAGATTAGGTAATGCACACCGTAATTTGGGTAATCAACATAAAGTTTTATTTTTTTATGAAGAATTTAATCAATTAATGAAAGAACTTTATCAATCAGAACCTACCAATTTATATTTCAAAAATAATTTAGCTGCTTCTTACGAAAGATTAGGACTTCATGCCAAAGAAAGAGATAATAAAACCGAAGCCAAAGAATACTATTTATTACAAAGTCAAAAACTTCGTAAAGAATTAGTACAACAAGTTCCTTCTAATTCTCAATATCGAAATGGTTTGCAATGGGTTGAGGAAAAACTAAAGGAAATTTCGGAAGGGAATTAATTTTTTCCTATTTTTGCAAAAAAACAACAAAAAAACCTTTATTTTTAAATCTATATGAAACCTACTTTCCCACCCTCTTTGGAACTTCGGAAAATTGAAATTTCAGACGAAGCCCCTGCCTATTTTACGCCCGAAGTGGTTGTCAAAAAGAATGAGTTGTATAAAAAACTAAATACTGAAGGTAAAACATCAAAAACACTGGGACAAGAAATCAAAGAGGCGATTGCCCAACACCCCGAAGTTCCTGTTTTTTATAATTATTTGGCAGTTTTGTATTTCATGCAGGGCAATCGGGAGGAACGTGATCGCCTTTTTCTGGAAACTATTAAAAAATTTCCTAATTATGTGTATGCTTGGGCAACCTTGATCAGGCATTATATTTTGGAAAAAAGGCTGAACGAATTGGATCAGATTTTAGAGAATCAACCCTTGAATATAGGACTACAGTTCCCTAATCTGAAGAGTTTTACCACCTACGAAGTAACCGAATATTCGGAAAGTTTGATCTACTATTATGCCGCCAAACAAGATGCCAAAACGGTTAATATTTATGGGCGCGGCTTGAGTAATCTTTTGACAACTGATCAACTCAAAAAAATTGAAAAGAAAGCAAAAGAAATCGAGGAAAGCTACAGTTTATACCACTTAGCCCATTCGCCTTTTTTCGATAAACCTAAACAACCTGACCTTCTTGTAAAACCGCAAATTTTGGAAAAAACAGAAGAAAGACCGCTTCTGCACCATGAGGAACTGTACCAATTTTACGAATTTGTTGAGGACGAATACGAACCTTCGGACGAATATTTGGAAAAACTAAGCACCCTACCGCGCGAAACGTTGGTCGAGGATTTGGTAAAAATGTGGTTAGATACGATCCAACGTTTTGACTATTATAACGAAGAAGGTATATATTATAAATTACCTCATTTTGTTTTGGCACTGCTGACGCACTTCGATGCTACCGAAAAAATAGAAGAACTTTTGCCTTTTTTCCGCCAAGATGACGAATTTTATGAGTTTTGGATAGCGGATTGGAACGAAGAGTTTATTTGTTTTCTTGGAGAACTGATTCGAAAAGATTTGGATACGGTGAAAGCGTTTTTGTGCGAACCCAATCGACACACCTATTTTCGGGGGATGTTTAATGATTCGTTGGAATATCTCTACCAATTTTATGAGGAACTTCGCCCACGAATAAGCCAAATATATGGTGAAATCCTAACTTGTTTTTTGGAGAGTACCGACAAAGAAAATATTTCAGACGCAGATTTTAATAGTTTTTTAGTCAGTAATTTAATCAATTTGGGTTTGAAAGAGCATTTGCCTTTGATCGAAAAGATGTGCCAAATGGATTGGGTAGATGAAAGTATGCAAGGCGGTTGGGACAAAATAAAAGCCGAAATGCTGGACGAAAACAAAACCCATAAAGACTATTATGCTTTTCCGACTTGGGAGGAAAAAGTGAATTTGGTACGCGGGGACGCTACAGCTACGGAATACTCTTCACCTGAAGAAACAGAAGCCGAAATGGAAAAGTGGTTGCAAGAATTGGAAGACGAAGTAGAGGAAATCGATTTTGCTAAAAAAACGCCCGAAAAAATTACTTCTTTTTCCGAAAAAAGCCCTTGGGACAAAATTGGGCGAAATGACAAGGTCAGTGTGCGCTATCCTAATGGGAAGATCGAAACGAACGTCAAATTTAAAAAAGTTGAGGCAGATTTGCGGGCAGGAAAATGCGTATTATGCTAAAAATACAGAACCTTGCGGGGGTTTTAAACTCGCAAGGTTCGTTAATTTTACAAAAATTTGGCGTATAAATGTCCATTATTTCAATTTAAGAAAAACGAACCCTAAAACCCATTACTAAAATATCGTCTATTTGGCGTTCTTCGCCCTGCCATGCGGCTAATTCGTTTCCTAAAATTTCTTTTTGTTCCGCCAATTCTTTCGTAGAAACAGCTAAAAGCATATTTCGCAAGTTTCGGGACATATATTTGCGTTGAAACTTACCCCCAAACTGATCCTGATACCCGTCGCTATACAAATAAAAAACACTATTCGGAATTTGTACCAAGTCAAGCCCATGTTGCGTAAAACTGCGTTCTACTCCGTAGTGTTGTCCGCCAATAGGGTGTTTGTCGGCTTTTATTTGACAAATTTGCCCATCTGCTACATAAACCAAACTCAATTTGGCTCCCGCAAAGGCTAATGTTCTTTGGGCAACATTGATCATACACAAACCTATTTCTACACTGTCCCGATTGTCCGACTCGTTTTGCTTTAAGGCTTGTCGTATTTTTTGGTGCATCTCCACCAGAATATCACTCACACTTTCCTGATTCCGTTCCAAAACAAGGTGATCGAGAATCGAAATCCCGACCATACTCATAAAAGCCCCTGGCACGCCATGTCCTGTACAATCCGCTACGGCTAAAAAAACGGCATTTTGCTTTTCGGCAAACCAATAAAAATCACCCGACACTATGTCGCGCGGCTTGAATAGAATGAAATGATCGAGATGTTGTTTGATCTTGTTTTCCAAAGGCAAAACCGCTTGCTGAATCCGTTGGGCGTAGGTAATGCTTGCTAAAATTTGTTGGTTTTTTTGTTCTAAAACCGTTTGTTGAATTTCTATTTTTTCTTTTTGTTCCTTTATAGCTTTCGAAACTTTCTTGACAAAAATAGTGCGTTTGAATACCAAAAAACCAAAATAATTAAAATACATAATGACGAAAAAACCGCTTAAAATATCTAAAGACAAGTTTTTTTCGTAAAAAAACTCAAAACCATTAAATATACCCGCAAA
>JAAFHK010000569.1 GCA_013297565.1 Cytophagales bacterium | reverse complement strand
TATGCAAAGCGAAGACGAAAACGACTACATAGTGATTCCAAACCCGATTTATGATGTGGTTTTCAGGTATTTGATGGAAGATAATGAAACGGCAAAAATCATTATTTCTACCCTAATCAATGCCAAAATCAAGAAATTGGTTTTCGAGCCGCTTTCTCATGCCGAAAAAATACGCCCGCCCGATTCGGAAAAAGAAATCCAATTATTTCATTTGGATTTTACGGCAACTATCGAAAAACCCGATGGTACGGAAGAACTCATCATGATCGAAATCCAAAAGGCAAACGAAAGCAGTGATATTTTCCGCTTCAAACGCTATATTTCTGCCAATTTTCAGAAAAAACAAGCAAGCGAGATAGTTGATCCTGAAACACAGACGATTAAAATAATCCAAAAACCAATTCGGCTCTTGCCTATTTTTATTCTCAATTTTAGGATCGAAAACGAAATTAATGATTTGATCATTCAGACCAACAGAGTCAAATACGGCGTTTTTAGGGAACGGAAATTGGAACGAAACAATGAATTTATTGATAATTTGAGTTATGATATTTGGGTGGTTCAGTTGCCTAATATCAACAAAATCAGTGCTTTAGAATACGAAAAGGACGAATATAAGAGCAAACTGTACGCTTTGTTGAAACTCTTTGATCAGGAAGCGGCTACGAATGAAAACCTCGCAAGCCGACACCGTTTGCGTCTTTTCCGCAAGGTCTTTCCGAATTTTTTGGAAAGAGTGCTTAAACGTTTGCAAGCGGCGGCTTCAGAAAATCCTAATTTGGAGGAGCAAATGTATGCCGAAGATGAGTATTTGAGGGAGCTGATCGAAAGATCGAATACAATTAATTTTTTCAAACAAAAGTTTCAAGAAACCTCAAAAGAATTAGAGGAAACCTCAAAAGAATTAGAGGAAACTTCTAAGGAATTGGAAGAAGAAAAGCGTTTGCGAACAGAACAAGAAAAAACACTTTTGACCCAACAAGAAATTATTATTCAATTTGCGAAAACCCTGAAAACGAATGGTTTGTCGAATGAAGAAATTCATTCACAAACAGGTTTGTCAGTAGAGCAGATCGGGCTTTTGTAAGGATAAAAAGACAAAATAGCAATAACATGACTCGACGCAACAAACGAATAATAGGGCGATCTTTTTTGGTTTTGCTATTCCTATTTTTGGTATTTAATTTCTACACCAATCGGATTGTGGGTTCGCTTTTGAAGGAATTGGTCGAGCAAAAAAGCAATGGACTGTACCGCCTCGAATATGGCTTGTTGCAGGTTAATTTTTTTACTAAACAACTCTTTATCAAGAACTTATCTCTCAAACTTGACTCTGCTTTAAGCCTCGAACTTGTCAAAGATCGGCTTGTCAAACGCAACTTTTTTGAGGTCGATGTTTCCTATGCGTACATAGGTTTGCAGGATATTTCTGCGGTTTATTTTGACAGGCATCTTGATATTACGGGTGTTAAAATTGATCAGCCTTTTTTCAAAGTGGCTTCTTATGAGGCGATTGATAAAGTTGGAAAAGGCAAAAAAAAGGAAAATTTTAAGGCAGATAATTTGCAAAAAATCATTCTTAATTCACTTAATTTATTCAAAATCACCGATTTCGAAATGATTAAAGGTTCGTTTGCGGTCAGCCATTTTAAGCACAGCAAAACGCTTTCTTACTCTCTCAATAATCTTTCAATAAATTTTAATAATCTGCAAATTGATTCTATCTCGATGAAGTCCGATAGGGCATTTTTTACGGACACTTTGGAGGTAAATTTAAAAGATTATTATTTGCAATTAGCTGATAATCAACACTTTTTAAAAATTGGTGAAATTGGAATTTCCACCTCCGACTCTACTATTTTTTTCAAAAACTTACTGGTTGCTCCCCTGCCCAATTCTCCGCCCGATTCCGCCAAACGCCCTCGATACAACATCGAAATTCCTGAATTTAAGGTTTCAGGTTTGCATTTTCAGAAAGCCTACGCAGAAAATAAAATAGAGGCTCAAGAAATTCACCTAAGCAAGGCGAAGGTAAAAGTACAACTTTTTAAGACGCTACAAGGCAATAAACTTAGCAACGAACAGATAATTAGTACGCTGTTTAAGTACGTTAAAAGCCTCAATATCAATCACTTTTGGCTTGATAGCATTGCTTTGCGCCTCGAACGCCCTGATAGTGTCGGCAATCTTTCTTTTGATGATATTTCCCTCGAATTGCACCGTTTTCAGCTCGATTCGGTGGATTGGCAAAAGCAAAGTCGGCATTTTTTTGCCAAAGATATTGAGTTTTCGATTCGCAATCACGATTTCAAACTACCTGACCATTTGCACCAATTACACGCTACTGAAGTGCGCGCCTCCACTCGCCGCAAAGAAATTTATGCTCAAGGTGTGTCGATTCGACCGCATGAAAATGCCCAAAATTTGCTAAAAACAGGTAAAATGAAGGCAAGCTATCAAATTTTTTTGCCTGAAATATGGATCAAAGGAATTGATTTTTGGAAGGCAAGATTAGAATCCGATTTTTATGCCCATA
>JAAFHK010000568.1 GCA_013297565.1 Cytophagales bacterium | reverse complement strand
TGCCCAGAAGCAAGCAATCGGCTTGATAATCTTTAGGCTTAATGTCCTCATTTTCAGTAATTTCCAAACATATTTTTACACCAGTTACCCAAACCATCATTTCCTCAAAAGTCTTGGTCGAGAGGTGCGAAGGGTGCGAGGTTTCAGGACAAAAACCCAACATATCCACCCCCATGCCTGCTCCGTAGCGAGCATCACTCAAATTGGCAATTTCACGCAAAAGTACGGTCGTTTTCAACATAATATTTCCTAATTTTTCGTAGTTTTTACAAAAGTACAAAACATTTTTCTGTATTTTTGTAAAAAAATAATATGCAATTTGCAGATGTTAAAAATGATATTGCTTTTCGCAAAATTTTTGGAAACGAAAGCAAAAAAGAGATTTTGATTTCCTTCCTAAATGCGGTGTTGAAATTGGAAGGCAAGAAAAAAATTGCTTGGGTTCAAATTTTGAATCCTTACCAAATACCTATCGTTTTGGGAGCAAAATCCACTATCTTGGACGTAAAAGCCAAAGATCAGGGCGGCAGTGAGTATATTGTCGAAATGCAGGTTACAGATAAGATTGGTTTTGCTAAGAGAGTAGTGTTTTATACCGCCAAAAGCTATTCCTCGCAACTCAACCAAGGCGAAAATTACGCCCAACTGAAACCGACTATTTTTATTGGTATTTTGAATTTTAGTTTTTTGGAAGGGGAGCATTATTTGTCGAGGCATTTGATTTTGGACGTAGAAACCCAAGAACACAAATTGAAAGATTTGGATTTTAATTTTATAGAATTGCCCAAATTTGAAAAAACTGAAGCAGAATTAGAAAATCTGGTTGAAAAATGGGTTTATTTTATCAAAAATGCGGAAAATTTAGCTCTTATTCCGTCCAACATAGATGACGAAGGTTTGAAATCGGCTTATGCGGAAGCAGACCGACATACTTGGACACGAGCCGATTTAGAGGCTTACGATTACGCCCGAATGCGTGAAACAGATGAGATTACAAGAGAAATGCTTGTAGAGCAAAAAGCAGAATTACGCAAACAAATTGCAATTGCTAAAAAACTTATCAAACTCGATCTAACAAACAAGGAAATAGCTGAAGTTACAGGCTTGATGATCGAAAAAGTTGAAGGATTGCACGAAGAAAAAGAATCATAGTTTGGCAAAAAACTATCATTAATCCATACATTAACCAAATTTTTAAAATCTATGTTAGCCAACAGTACAGTAGGGATTTTGGATATGCATGACGGATATCCAAATCAAGGAATGCGTTGCATCAAAGAAATTGTTACCGATTTCAACGATTACAATCAACGCTTAGATTTTACCGTTTATGACGTGCGCGGCAAAAGCGAAGTGCCTGACATCAGCGATCACGACATTTACATTTCATCAGGCGGCCCAGGTAGCCCTTTCGAGGGACATGGCAAGGATTGGGAAAGCCGTTATTTTAATTTTTTGGAAAAAGTATGGTCTTATAACCAAAATTACAACGGTCGCAAAAAATATATTTTCTTTATCTGTTATTCTTACCAACTCATGTGTCGTTTTTTCAAATTGGCACAAGTAGGCAAACGCCGTTCGACTTCTTTTGGTGTTTTTCCTGTTTATAAAACCGAAGCAGGCAAGCGCGACCCGCTTTTGGCACATTTGCCAAACCCTTATTATGCCGTAGATTCGCGCGATTGGCAATTAGTCCAGCCCTACTACGACTCGATTGCGGAATTGGGGGCTTCGATTATTTCTTTGGAAAAAATACGGGCAAATGTGGATTATGAACGCGCCATGATGGCAATGCGCCTTTCGGATACCTTCGTAGGTACGCAATATCACCCCGAAGCCGAACCCATCACGATGGGGCAATATTTCCAACTACCCGAAAAGGCAAAGCAAATTATTGACAATTACGGAGAGGTAAAACTCAATGACATGATCAGCCAACTCTCTGACCCTCAAAGGATTGCGCTTACACACAATAGTATTTTACCTTCGTTTCTCAAAGATGCCGTTACCAAATTGCGGATCGAAGAAGATGTTTTGATTTAAGAATATACTGAAACTAAATTGGTTTTCACGTAAAAACGAAGTTCTTGTTAGTTTCTTTGGCGAATAAGAATGTTCGCCGTACAAAATCAATTTTGATTTAAGAATAAAAACATTCAAACCCGCAAAATTTTAAAAATATTACGCCCTTGCAGGTCAAAAGACCTGCAAGAAGCCAACCAAAAACCGCCATGCTTTTCAAAACTTTGGGCATTGTCTTGGGGTTCATTCGATACCGCGAAAACTCGATTATTGTCAGGATTTATACCGAACAATTCGGCTTGCAAAGCTATATCGTGAATAGTGTGCGGGCAGCGCAAGGCAAAAATACGAACCGAATCGCCCTTTACCAACCCCTTACTATGTTAGAAATGGTTGTTTATAGGCACAAAACCAAAAGCATAAACCGCATTTCCGAAGCCAAAATTTTCTACCCCTATCGGACTCTCCCTTTTGAGATCAAAAAAACCTCAATGGCTTTGTTTCTTGCCGAAATTATGGGT
>JAAFHK010000567.1 GCA_013297565.1 Cytophagales bacterium | reverse complement strand
AGGCGTGATAAAAACGATAAAAAAGCAAAATCAAGATACAGGAAACGCCCAATAAACCCGATCCGCCAAGCGTAATGCCTGCCACAATTTGATCCAAAACAGGGTTGTGCAGGGCATTGAACCAAAGAACAAGATCGCCTTTTTGGGTAAAGACAATTAAAAACCCGCCCAAAACCACATAGATTTCGAACGGGATTCCAAAATAAGGATTTTTTTGAGAAAGAAATCGGATCATTTCGCTATTAGATTTTATCGACCGTGCCTCATTGCGGAGCTTTTATTCGAACCTACTGGGAATCGCCAACCCAGCGTGAGAGTCCAAAAAGAAACAAATTGGGTTTCTTTGACCGTTGTATTATTAACGTAGGCGTTCGTATGCCACGAAAGTTTGGTTTCGATAAAAGCAAAACCCGCATCGCCTGTCGGCAGTTCCGCCCCAATGCCGCCATTTACGTGCGTTCCTATAATATTTTCGTCCGAAAACAGATTGGCTTCGGAAACAGTCGGATCAGGAACATCATAGTCCAGCTTGTGGTAAGTAACACTTCCGCCCCCAAAAATATAAATGCCACCTTCGGGATAGCGCGACCGCTTGAGAATATAGCGGGCATAGTACATATCCCATTCCATAAACATACGGGTAGCCGTAATTCCATAATACTGGAAATTAATATGATCGAGTGGTAAATAAAATGTATAACCAAAAGAAACCCGATTTCTGTCCCACTCGCCCCAGCCGTAGTTTAAGTTCAGTTTTGCTCCCCAATTCGCTTCTACACGACTTGGAAGACCGATTGGGAATTTGAAAACATCGCCAAGATGCTGGGAACGCACAAGCCCCAAACCTACGCTAATAGGTTGTGCCTGAACCCATTGGCTTAGAAATACCAAACCCAAAAAGACAATTACAGGGAATATTTTTTTCATAATTTTGATCAGTTTTAGTCAAGAAAATACAGAAATTCCATTTCTCAAAGAAATGGAATTTCTAAATATTTTGTAATTAATACGTTGTAAAAACGTTTTCAGTATGCCTAAAAAGCCTTATTTTTTGCCTTGCAAAAGGTTCATCAAATATTGTCCGTAACCGCTTTTGAGCAGGGCTTGGGCAATCGCCGAAAGTTGATCGGCATTGATGTAATTCATTTCGTAAGCAATTTCTTCAATACAACCAATTTTCAAGCCTTGCCGTTCCTCAATTACCTGTACGAATTGCGAAGCCTGCATCAGCGAAGCAAAAGTTCCTGTATCGAGCCAAGCCGTTCCGCGCCCCAAAACCCCAACTTGCAAATTGCCTTGTTCCAAATAAACCCGATTTACGTCCGTAATTTCGTATTCGCCCCGCGCCGAAGGCTGGATCGAGGCGGCAATGTCAAGTACCTGATTGTCATAGAAATACAAACCAGGAACGGCATAATTCGATTTGGGTTTCAGCGGTTTTTCCTCTATCGAAATAGCTTTATAATTTTTATCAAATTCGACCACTCCGTAGCGTTCAGGATCGGCAACGTGATAGGCAAAAACGACTCCGCCTTCGGGATCGCTACAGCTTTGCAGAAGTTTGCGCATACCTGCCCCATAAAAAATATTGTCCCCCAAAACCAAAGCCACTTTGTCGTTCCCAACAAATTTTTTCCCAATTACGAAAGCCTGCGCCAAACCATTAGGAACGGCTTGCTCGGCATATTCGAAACGGCAACCAATTCGAGAACCATCTCCCAAAAGTCGTTGAAAATGAGGCAGATCGATAGGAGTAGAAATAATCAGAATTTCACGAATACCCGCCAGCATCAAGACAGAAAGCGGATAATAGATCATAGGTTTGTCATAAACGGGCAGAAGCTGTTTGCTCATTGCCATTGTAAGCGGGTGCAAACGAGTGCCGCTACCGCCCGCCAAAATAATACCTTTCATGGATTTGTTTTTATTTGCAAATTTAAGAAAATAGATTGATTTTTACAAAACAAAAAATGAGAACCCAAAATGGACATACTAGTAGGAATTGGTTTAGGCGTGGGCTTAAGCGCCTGTTGCGGCTTTCGGATTTTCGTGCCTTTGTTGGTAAGCGGTTTGGCGGCGTATTTTCAGGTCATTCCCACCTCGCCCGAATTTACGTGGTTGGCAAGCGAAAAGACGATAATTATGCTTGGATCGGCAACTCTGGTCGAAATAGTGGCGTATTATGTCCCTTGGTTGGACAACCTGCTCGATACCATTGCCGCACCGCTTTCCGTAGGGGCAGGGACTGTGGTTTCGGCTTCCTTTTTGGGCGGGGCTGATCCTATGGTGCAGTGGGTTATGGCTTTGATAGTAGGCGGCGGAAGTGCGGGAGTAGTCCATGCCAGCACCAGCCTTGTTCGGCTTGGCTCCACAGCCAGCACAGGCGGTTTGGCAAATCCTGTAGTTTCTACTTTCGAGAACTTTTTGGCGTTCATTGGCTCTATTTTGAGTTTATTTATTCCTTTTCTCATGGCAGGTTTGGTTTTGGTAGGTTTGATTTTTGGGATACGAAAATTGCTAAACCGAAAAAAAACGCCCAAAACTTCT
>JAAFHK010000566.1 GCA_013297565.1 Cytophagales bacterium | reverse complement strand
GGCATTTTTTTGTGCAATTCTATCTCAATGCCCTGTTGGGAGGCTTCGATATGCTCTAAATATTGCTGAACTACCAAACCCGCCGTATTGCGCGAAATATCAAGTGAAAGTTTGCCTTCATCTCCCGTAATGGTTTTGATTTTTACAGATTTGGTATTTGTTTTTCTTAAAATTATTTCGTCCCCTGGTTCATAAAGGGCGAAACCCAATACATCAAAACCGCAGGCAACATTGGCTACGGTGGCAGGGGCATAGACTTTGATCGAATCGGTCATGGGTACTAAAAATTTTGACAAAAATAGGTATTTTTTCCCAAAAACAATAACTTTGCCTAAAAGCACAAACACATGAAACCCAATTTTGAGAAAAACACCCTAATTCCTGTCATAATCCAAGATGTCGAGAGCCTCAAAGTCCTGATGTTGGGCTACATGAACCTCGAAGCCTACGAAAAAACCATGCTCGAAAAAAGAGTTACTTTTTACAGTCGTTCCAAACAACGCCTCTGGACAAAGGGCGAAACTTCGGGTAATTTTTTGGAAGTCAAGGAGATACGAATAGATTGCGACCAAGATACAATCCTGATCAAGGCTGTTCCTGCGGGTGTGGTTTGTCACAGGGGTTCGGATACTTGTTTTGAGGAAAAAAACACAGGAAAGGCATTTTTTTTGAATTATTTGCAAAATGTCATTCGGGAAAAACGGAACGGAACGGACGAAAAATCTTATACCAAAAGCCTTTTTGCGAAAGGAATTAATAAAATAGCCCAAAAAGTAGGTGAAGAAGCGGTCGAGCTGGTTATTGAGGCAAAAGACAACGATCCTGATCTGTTCAAAAACGAAGCGGCTGATCTTTTGTATCATTTCTTGGTTTTATTGGAAGCCAAAAATTTTGATCTGGACGATATTATTGAGGTTTTGAAAAAAAGACATAATTGATTTTAGCTATGAAAAAAGCGTTTTATTTTATGGTTTGCTTTTTCTTATTATCGGCTTGTCGCTACGAACGTCCCACCCAAAATGCGGATTATTTGGGCGAAGAACGCCAAAATAGGCAAGTAAAGCGGGTTACGGAACAGCAATTAGTACAGATAGTTTTCGAAAGAGGGCAAAAATTTGCTGGCGAGCTAAACCAAAATTTGGCGGCTGAAAGCAAAGATTTGGAAAAAATCGATTGTGCGAGATTGATTTTTGAGGCATTGCCCAAAGAAATGGATTATGTAAGTTCCTACCGTTTGGTGTGCGATTCTACATCTCAAATGCTCTCAAAGGAAAAGCAAATTTGGGAAGCCTATCAACAGAATTGGAAACAAAAACTGCCACTTGACGAAAATTTGCAAAAAATCGACCTACAGACATGGCTTTTTACAGCTCCCTTTTTTCACAAAGGAAATTTTGTGGGAATGTGGTCAGTGATCCTGAACCGCAAAGAACTGATCAAAAGTTTGTAAATGTTTGATCAGTTCTTTTTTTGATTGAGTATATTATAAATTCGAATCAGGGCTTCAAAATAAAATGTATAAAAGAGTTTATGAATAAATCTGCAGCATACCCTTTAGTATGTGCCAATGTATTGATTTCCAGTATTTTAGAAACACCCTAAAGGGCGTTTTACAAAATTATTCACAACCTTTATTATAAATAAAAAAACTATCTCATGCTTAATACCACCGAGTCGAGTTCCAAATACCAAGATTTGGACAAAATGAGTGTTCATGATTTGCTTGCCAATATGAATGAGGAGGACAAAACCGTTCCCTTAGCGGTCGAAAAAGCATTACCACAAATCCAAAAATTGGTAAGTCAGACCTTTCCAAAAATGGAAAAAGGCGGTCGGCTTTTCTACATTGGGGCAGGAACAAGCGGACGTTTGGGAATTCTGGACGCTTCCGAATGCCCTCCTACCTACGGAGTGCCACATGGCATGGTGGTCGGTTTGATTGCGGGCGGTGATACGGCGATTCGCAAAGCGGTCGAAAATGCCGAAGATGATCCGCAGCAGGCTTGGAAAGATTTGGAAGCGCATCAGATCGGCGAATTGGATACGGTCATTGGCATTGCGGCTTCGGGCAGAACGCCTTATGTGATTGGTGGTTTGAAAAAATGTCGAGAAAAAGGCATACAAACGGGCTGTATCGTCTGCAATGCCAATTCTTTGGTGGCTTTGCACGCAGATTTTCCTGTCGAGGTCATTGTCGGGGCGGAGTTTGTAACGGGAAGCACGCGCATGAAATCTGGCACTGCCCAAAAATTAGTTTTAAACATGATCTCGACTGCTATTATGATCAAACTTGGGCGAGTGAAAGGCAATAAAATGGTCGATATGCAACTCACAAACCGCAAATTGGTAGATCGGGGCGTTCGAATGATTATGGAAGAATTGGGCGTGGGTGAAACCGAAGCCTCCGAACTTTTGCAGATTTATGGCAGTGTCCGAAAAGCCGCAGAAAACTATCATAAAATCAAGAAATAATTTAATAAAAAATGGAATTTTCTTATTTCGAAACTTATTGGAGTTTGGGTTTGGAGCATATCACCGACCTGAATGGTTA
>JAAFHK010000565.1 GCA_013297565.1 Cytophagales bacterium | reverse complement strand
ATTCGGGCAAGGAAACGATTGTAGGCGTTAATAAATTCCAGACTGACGAAAAAGCAAATATCGAACTTTTGGAAGTGGACAATACGGCAGTTCGAACTTCACAAATCGAACGTTTGAACCAAATAAAAGCCTCTCGAAATACCTCGGAAGTGCAAACTATTTTGGAAGAAATAACTGAAGCGGCAAAAAATGGGCAAGGAAATTTATTGGAATTGGCGGTCGAAGCGGCTCGCAAACGGGCAACTTTGGGCGAAATTTCGATGGCTCTCGAAAAAGTTTTTGGAAGGCACAATGCCGTGATCAAAACCATTTCAGGTGTGTATGCCAGTGAAACGACTGATAATGAGCATTTTAAACGCGCCAAACAACTTTCAGATGAGTTTTCGAAACTCGAAGGTCGCCGTCCAAGAATTTTGGTAGCCAAAATGGGACAAGACGGACACGACAGAGGGGCAAAAGTGATTGCAACCAGTTTTGCGGATTTGGGATTCGATGTCGATGTGGGCGCACTGTTCCAAACTCCTGCCGAAGTCGCCCGCCAAGCTACTGAAAATGACGTACATTTGATAGGCGTTTCGAGCCTTGCGGCAGGACACAAAACCCTTGTGCCTCAATTAGTTAGCGAATTAACCAAATTAGGCAGGGAGGATATAGGCGTGATAGTTGGAGGGGTAATTCCACCAAAAGACTACGATTTTCTTTACAAGGCAGGTGCTATGGGCATTTTTGGACCTGGTACGGTGATTGCGAAAGCGGCGATTGATATTTTGGAAAAAATGATGGCAGAGTAAAAATTGATTCTGGTTGTAACATAGGTTTTTGGCACAGGCTTAAGCCTATGTTACAACCCAAATCCCGATTAGCAAAGCAGCAAGGATTAAAGATAAAATATAAGGATTTTTAAAAACATCGTCCCATGTGAGTTGGCTGTCTTTGACAGGTTCTTGCATTTCACTTTCAGCGGTTTTTCGTGCCTTTTCGAGGGTTTCCTCAAATATTTTTTCGAGGTATTTGTCATTCAAAGAAGGAGTTTTGCTTTGAATTTCTTGGATTTTATTCCGAGAATTACGAATGGTATTAATCCAACTTTTACTCCGTTTTTGGATTTGATTTTTCCATTTGAGAATGTGCATCATGAGATTTTCCAAATGGCTCTCTAATGCCCTTTTGTCGGTTTTGCTCATGCTTTTTGTGGATTAAAAATTTCCCAATGATGTTCAGTTTCAAAAATATCTTCCCAACTTGGAGTCACAATGAACTGATTTTCAAGGTAAGTTTCCGCTAATTCCTTTGCTGTACTGATGGCTTTGTCTAATCTTTCCTCAAAAATCGTTTCTAATTCAGGCTGTTTGTAGAGCAATAAGGCAATTTGTTCCCGATATTTATTGATCTCATTTAACCAAAGCCCTTCTTTTTCATTTTCAGGTAATTGTTTCCAAAGAATTACTCTAAAAATGAGTTCCTGTAGATAATCCCAAAGTCGATAGGTGTTTTTTTTGCCCAAATGCTGCAACAACTCCTCCAAAATCTGCCCTGCTTCCTCATAATTGCCGTTTTTGAGAGCATCTAAGGCGCGTTTAGCCATCGGGTATGGGGCTTCTTGGGCAAGTTCGTACAGGTCTTGTGCCTTCTCGACTGTATTAATTTTGATCATGGTTTTTGAAATTTTCGTTGGCAAAAATAAGGAAAAAAATAGTGGAAAAACTTACTTCCAAACCCAAATCCCGATTAGTAAAGCTATCAAAATCATGGATAAAATATAGGGATTTTTAAAAACTTCGTACCAAGTGAGTTGGCTGTCTTTGACAGGTTCTTGCATTTCATTTTCAGCGGCTTTTCGTGCCTTTTCGAGGGTTTCTTCAAATATTTTTTCGAGGTATTTGTCGTTCAAAGAAGGCTGTTTTTTTTGCAAACGTTTGATCTCGCCCCTTGCATTGAGAATCGTTTTCGCCCAGCTTGGTGTCCTTTTACTGATTTGGTTTTTCCATTTCAAAATATGCGCCATGAGGTTTTCCAAATGACTTTTCATGGAATCTTTATTGCTCTTGCTCATGTGCTTGTCTGTTAAAGTACCATTGCCAATGGTGTTCCGTTTCAAAAATATCTTCCATGCTTGGGATCAAAATAGGTTCATTTTTGATGTAAATTTCTGCCGCTTCGATAGCTCCTTGTAAAGCGGTTTCAAATTCCTCTTCAAAAATGTTTTCCAATTCAGGCTGTTTATAAAAAAGCAAAGCAATTTGCTCCCGATATTTATTGATCTCATTTAGCCAAACCCCTTCTTTTTCACTTTCAGGTAATTGTTTCCAAAGAATTACCCGAAAAATCAATTCCCTTGTGTATTGGTACAAACGAAATGAGTTTTTATCATTCAAAAAACCCAACAATTCCTCCAAAATCTGCCCTGCTTCCTCATAATTGCCGTTTTTTATAGCTTCTAAGGAGCGTTTAGCCATCGGGTATGGGGCTTCTTGGGCAAGTTCGTACAGGTCTTGTGCCTTCTCGACTGTATTAATTTTGATCATGGTTTTTGAAATTTTCGTTGGCAAAAATAAGGAAAAAAATAGTGG
>JAAFHK010000564.1 GCA_013297565.1 Cytophagales bacterium | reverse complement strand
TTTATTACTCAAAAACTGAAAACCCAAAAGGTCTTTGCAAGATGAATTAAAGGAACAGTTTAAAAATAAAAATTCACAGGCTATTATTCTTGATATAGAAAAATTTGCAAACAATATTTTGGAAATCAATTCAAATAATAAAGATAAGGATATTTCAATGCTTAAATATCTACGCCAAACTATTTATTGGAAATCAATTTTAGCAACAGCAAAACAAGTAGATTATCAAGATTATGAAAAACTAAAATCCTTGATAACAAAATACTATTACCAAAGTTGGATAGCAAATGGAACTTCTAACAGAATAAAACAAACATCATTCAACATTCTAAAAAAGATAAAAAATAAAGAAAATATAAACGACATTAAACAGTTAGTAGTAGAAAATCTTGCTAAATATGATAATTATGTAGATTTTCTAAATAATGAAAATGCTTATTGGGCTAATTGGCATAAACCTTTATTATTTCGCCTTTTGAAAATGTTTTATTTCCGCAAATCCTTAATATAACTTCCTTTTAGACTGACAGCGTGGCATTCCAAACCCAGCGAATCGGCTTCGGCTTGGAGTTTTTCGGTTCGTTTTAGGGAATTGGTTGCATCTATGATTATTTTTCCAACTTTGCTCATGTCAAACTGCTCGAAAGTCCAAACCGAATTATTACGCACAAGGAAATAATCGCAAGACGGAAGGCTTATTTTTTTCTTTTTCGGATATTTTTTCCAAATCAAAAGCCGTTTTCCTTTCCACGAAACCCAATCAAAATTTTCCTCTTGAGAAGGCTTTGTTGCAACATTTTGAAATTGACTTGTTTTTCCTGCCAAAACCAATGTTTTTTCGGGCATAAGTCCTATTTTAATCCAGTAATTATAGGTTTTGCGGTTTTTTGGGTCGAAATGCTGGACTGAATCAGTCAAAAAAACACTTTGCGTTCCCTCGATCAAATGCAAATTGGGCGTTCGGGGAAGGTTATAAATTGCCAAAATTTCTTGTTGTTTTTGTTCAAAAACTTCTTTCCACTGCAAACCTGCCAAGACGAAACCTACCAAAAAACTCAAAATTACGTACTGAAAACGGCGCAGTTCGAAAAGCAAAATCACGCAAAAAATAAAAAAATACATAAGAAACACCTCGAAAATATTTATATCGAGATGTCGCCACATGGCTACAGGGAGATCATCAAAACCATAAATAATCCAATTTATGAATTTGATCATGTACTCATACAGAAAGCCTAAAACTTCGGGCAGATAAGGAACAAAGGAAACAAAAATAATAGCCATGCTTCCACCAAGCATGAGGGTAGAGAAGGGTAAAATAACCAAATTAGCCAGCCAAAAATAATTGGAAAATTGATGAAAATAATAAAGGCAAATAGGAAAAGTGCTAAGTTGGGCGGCTACGGTCATAGCGAATATTTGATAAAAATATAGCACTATTTTATTTTTTGGGGTATAAAGTTGATATATTTTAGGATAAAACCAAATAATACCAAGTACCGCCAAATAAGAAAGCTGAAAGCTAACACTAAACAAAAGATAGGGATCGTAGCAGAGCAAGATAAAAATACTGACGGCTATAGTATTAAAAATATTGGTTTGGCGGCTGTAGTTTTTGGCAATTACGACCAAAGAAAACATCAAAACCGCCCGCAAAACTGAAGGCGTTAGCCCTGTCAAAAAAGCGTAAGCAACTAAAAAAAGTACAATCGTCCATGTAAAAATGCCCTTGCCAAGATGTGGAATTTTGTTTAACCATTGCAGGGCAAAAGCAAGCATAAAATAAATAATGCCCACGTGCATACCCGACACCGCCAAGAGGTGCATAATGCCCGCTTCGGAATACGCAATCTTGAGTTCATTGCCCATACGGTCATTGAAACCCAAAGCGATTGCGGTAGCAATGGCGTATTCTTCTTGTCCTTTGATGTAGGTATGGAGTTGCTTGTCTGCCCAGTTTCTTATTTCTAAAGATTTGGCAATGAAATAGTTAGGTGTTTCAAAGCCTATTTTTCGGTAGGCATTTTCTTTCAAACTGTGTTGGTGATAGGTCTGCTGGAAAGCCATGTAGCGCCCAAAATCGAACTCTTGGGGCGTACTTGGTGGGTTGATTTTGGGGGCTTGCCCTTTGATGAGGAGCTTGTCACCGTACCGAAAACCCAAAGAATCCGTTATGGGCAAATATAATAATACTTTTCCTGATGCTTTTTTCCAGTTATTTTTGGTTTTAATCTGTTCGACCTCGACTTGTACTTTGTATTTTGTGGTTTTTTCCTGCGGATTTGATATAATTATGGCAGTATAATATGCTATTTTTTCAGGACAGTTTAGGATATGATTGGGTTCGTTTGAGGCGGTACTAAAAAAAGTGATGGCATAACCCGCCGAAGCAATGCCAAGAAAAGCCAAACTACCCAGTAAAACAGGAATCCATGTTTGAATTTGTAATTTCTTCGGTAAAAATAGGATAAGTGCGGCATAAGCTATCCCAAACAAGGCGAAAAAAAATAAGGCATGGTTTTGATAATCGGGCTGATAGTAGTACAGCAATATCCCGACGGCCAAAGCAGATCGGAA
>JAAFHK010000563.1 GCA_013297565.1 Cytophagales bacterium | reverse complement strand
GTAATCAAAAAGGGAATAAAAAAATTTCCT
Organism: Cytophagales bacterium; assembly: GCA_013297565.1. Taxonomy (GTDB): domain Bacteria; phylum Bacteroidota; class Bacteroidia; order Cytophagales; family Thermoflexibacteraceae; genus JAAFHK01. Next base: position 2,552 of record JAAFHK010000563.1, on the reverse strand, counting down.
AAGCCTTTGTAAATCAGATCAATAGCGAAATTTTTATAGAAAAAGCCTTTTTTATAGATTTTAGAGAAAACAAATGTAATATTTTAGTAATAAAAAAAGCCCAAAAGGGCTGTTAAATTCGAATAGAAAATTATTTTATCAGGCTGTTTTTTATCTATACTCAATCAAAATTGGTTTTGTATGGCGAACATTCTTGTTCGCCCAGAAACGAACAAGAACTTCGTTTTACGACATGAACCAATTTAGTTTCAGTATAAAATTCAGAAGATCAATCACTTGGGGAGGTTTTACAAAAAGCGAATTTCCCAGACCGAAATTGTCCTGTCGTCCGAACAAGCGATCAGGTAATCGTGGTACGAAGTCCAAAGCAGACGATTGATCGAAGTCCCATGCCCAGCGTGTCGCCCTTTGTCTATCACTTTCAAGAGTTCGAAATTGGCTGTTCTCCATATTTTTATGGATTTATCCTTGCTACAAGTCGCAAAATATTCGCCCGAAGGACTGAAAGCAATGTCGTTAATAGTAAAAAGGTGTGCCACAAGGCTTTGATGTAAGGCGTAGTTTTGATTTACGTCCCATATTTTGAGATGAGCATCTCGGCTTCCGCTTAGTAAATAGCGGTAATCGGGGGTGTAGCGCAGGCAAAAAACCGAATTTTGGTGGGCTTCTATAGTTTGTTTGAGTTCGAAGGTGTCAATATCCACAATCCGAATCTTAAAATCCGAATAACCCAAAGCCACTTCTCTACGTGTTGGGCAAAAAGCCAAACCTCTAAGGCTATGATCGGAAAATTGGATTTGTTTTTGGATTTGCAAATTATTTTTGTCCAAAATGCTAATTATGCCTTCTCCACTTCCCGCCCAAACTTGGTTTTCGATAATCTCCAGAGCAAAAATTGCTTTTTCTGTGATTTTAACGGCTTTTTGCTCCTGCGTTTTTTCCAAATCTACAAGGTGTATTCCTTCAAAATTTTCGGCAATGTACAGTTTGGTTTCTTCTTGGTTTCGAGCCAAAGCATAAACGGAATGGGCAGTAGTGGAAACCAATACTCCATTTTCGGGCTTTCGCAAATCCCAACGAACGATCATGCCATCTGCTGCTGCCGTCCAAAAAACAGCCGAATCAACAGAAGGCAGGAGAGCATAAATAGCGTCTTGGTGTCCTGTGAGTGTTTGTATTTTTTGGACTTCAGCTTTTGGCATGAATAAGTTTATTCAATTCTTTTGTTCAAAATCACTTGGGCAGGAACAGCCAAATCGAGGTTTATTGTTTCAAAACGTTTGAGTACGGACATAATGACTTCGGAAGCAATTTTGGCAAAATACGTAGTTTTTAGCGTTTCGAATTTTACCCAAATACGCGTGTGAATATTTTTGGTAGAAACGCCAAGTTCGAAAAATATATGGCAACGGTCTTCGGTAAGCGGGTGTTTCATGATTTCTTCTTCAAGAATTTTCATGGCTTCTTCGATCCTTGTCATCGGAGTATTGAACGCCAAAGGAATCTCTATATCGAAAAGGTGTGAAGGTTCTTTGCTAATATTAATAATTTGGGTACTTACCAAGTCTGAATTGGGTACAATCAGGGTTTGGCGCGTAAAAAGAATTTCGAGTTGGGTACTCCGCATACCAATTTCGCGCACCCAAGCATCTTTTCCCCCAACCGTAATCATATCACCGACCACAAAAGGACGATCCATAAAAATCGTAATTGCGGCAATGAGGTTCGAAAGGGTATCTTTTGCCGCCAAAGCAAATGCCAAACCGCCAATTCCCAAACCCGCCAAAATAGCCCCCACGTCATAACCAGCATTGTTCAAACCCATGATTGCCGCCAGAGTCCAGATAGAGAAGGCAACCGCTTTGCGGATAAAAGGCAAAAGCAGATCGTCCAAGTCGCTTTCGGTTTTATTGACCAAAGGCACAATGTATTCTTGTACCAAGGCATCAAAGAGGCGATTGATGAGCCACGCTCCTGTAAAAATGAGGAAAAAATGATAAATATTGTCAATAACCTGCTCTATGGTTTCGCTAATAGTCAGGATTTCCAAACTTTCACGCATACACATCAAGGTAATGAAAAGCACCAGCGGCTCCTCAAGCATATCGACCAGAATATCATCGAAATTGGTTTTGGTATTTTTTGCGTAGCGTTTGACCGTTTTTTCGATAAGCCAATAAACCAAGCGTCCTACGATAATGGATAGGATTATCAAGGTAAAACAAATTGCCCAAGTGCTGGGCGTGTTGCCATAGTATAAGTCGTCTGTAAAAAAATTAAACATATTAATCGTTTGTTGTTTCTTTTGGTAAAAAAAGGCGTTTTTTTTCGATTTTCCAAATATTGTTTTTTAAATTATTTGGGACTTGGACAAAAATTATACTCAATCAAAACTGATTTTATACGGCGAACATTCTTGTTCGCCACGAAAACGAACAAGAATGTTCGTTTTACGACCAATTTAGTTTTATACTAAAAACCCTCACGAAATCAACTTCAGTCGGACGTAATCCGACCTTAAAAAGGTTGCGAAATTTCAAGGTCGGACTACG
>JAAFHK010000562.1 GCA_013297565.1 Cytophagales bacterium | reverse complement strand
TATGCTACAGAAAGATACGTTACGATTTTTTAAAAGCCAAAATTTACCCCAAACATATACGAACGGGCTTGTGGGTAAAACCCAAAATCGATGCCCGCACTTAGCGGATCAAACGAACCCAAATCTGGATCGAAACCTCTGTATTTGGTAAAAGTATGGAGGTTATTTACCGCAAAATACACTCTGCAACGGTCAATTTTGATTTTTTGCAAAAGTGTAGTAGGCAGGGTGTAACCTAATTGCAAGTTTTTGATCCTTACAAAACTTCCGTCTTCTACGAAATAATCCGAAATAATATTATTGCGGTTTGCCCCAGTCGTAAGGCGTGGGTGGGCGTTGGTTGAGCCTTCGCCTGTCCAGCGAGCAATTTTGTAGTTCAACACATTTGCCATCGGCGTTTGACGTTCGTAGTTTCGCAAAATTTCCGAACCAAAAGAACCATAAACCATAGTAGAGAGGTCGAAACCTTTGTAATTTACGCCCAAATTCAAGCCCATAGTTACGTCAGGAATTGGCGAGCCAATAAAAGTTCTGTCCGTATTGCCACTGAAATCGATTCTTCCATCACCATTCACGTCCTTATAACGAATATCGCCCACTTGCGCCCCTTCTTGTTTTGCTCCAGAGGCAATTTGTTCAGCATTTTGGTAAATTCCGTCCATTTGGTAGCCAAAGAAATAGCCCATCGGTTGCCCAACTTGGAAACGCGAAGAACTGATACCGCCCACGCTAAAGACGCCTGTAGGAATGAAATCTTGCCCTGCGGCTAAGGAAAGCACTTTGTTTTGGAGAGTGGCAATATTGTAGCTTATGTTAAACTCCAAGCCATTTTTCAAGGCTTTGTTATACGAAATCACCACTTCCAAACCCGAATTTCGAACACTGCCCGCATTGACCGTTGGCGGCGCACCACCAGCTCCATACGAACCCAAAATACCTGTTACATCAGGCGTAAAAAGCAAATCCGAAGTTGTTTTGGTAAAATAATCCACAGAGGTATTCAGATCACCGCCCAAAAAGGTCAAATCGACTCCCACATTAAACTGTTGCGTTTGCTCCCATTTCAAATCTGGATTGCCCAAAGCGCCCATGGCTACGCCTGTGGTGAGTTGGTCGTTAAAAGGATATTCGGCTTCGCCATTGAGCAAACCTCTGTAACGGAAAAGTCCAATTTTGTCATTACCCGAAATGCCATAAGAAGCACGTAGTTTGGCAAAAGTGATAACAGGGAGGTTTTTCATAAATTCTTCTTCCGAAAAAATCCAAGCCGCCGATGCCGAAGGAAAAATACCAAATCGGTTGTTTTTACCAAAATTGGTTGATCCGTCCCGTCTTAAGATTGCCGAAAAAATGTATTTACTCGAATATTGGTATTCGCCTCGCACAAAAACTGAAGCCAAACGGCTTTCATATTGAAAGGAGCTGGCATTGTTCAATAAATTGTTCTGATCCACTGCCGAAAGATCAGCAAAATCATACGAATTGTACGGTACGCCGTAACCAATGCCCGAAGTAACATCGCCTCGATCTGCCAAAGTGGTTGCTCCAAGCGTGCCTTTTACTTTGTGCTGACCAAATTCTTTTTCGTAATTCAAATATGCCTCAAGGTTGTAATTGAAATAAATAGCGCGCGTTTCGCTGACCGAAGCCCCTCGCGATACCAGAGCCCCTCCGCCCAAATCGACCAAAGGTTCGGTCAAATTGGCATCAACAGCCGTATTTTGGGCTTTTCCACTTCCGTAATATACCAAAGGCGAAAAACCTTTGCTTTCAACCAAAGCATAGTTATACCCTGCACGTGCCGAAAAAGATAGGCTTTCAGAAATTTGGTAATCAAGTCCCAGATTGCCGACCACTTTATTGGTAGAAGCATTATTGTAAATATTCGCCATTTGTGCAATCGGGTTGAACACGTCCCCGATTCCTTCGGCATAGGTAAATTTGCCTTTTTCGTCCCGAATCGGGAAAAGTGGCGAATTATTGATGGCATTAAAAAGTACCGAACCAATGCCGTTTTCAGGCAAACCTTTGCGGTTTTCGTGTGTATAAAGCAAAGTATTGCTAAAAGTCAATTTGTCCGTCAGGTCAGTTTTGAAGTTCAACCTTCCGTTATAGCGTGTAAAACCCGATTTTTCTTTGCCCACAATTCCGTCTTGGTTCATGTAAGATGCTCCTATCGAGAAACTTGTTTTTTCTGAACCGCCCACAGCCGAAAGATTGTAGTTTTGGATAGCGGCTTGCGAAAATACCGCATCTTGCCAATCCGTTCCTGTGCCTACTTGCGTATTGTTAAAAGGCAAACTTGTACCACCTGCGGCGGCGGCTTCGTTTTTCAATACGGCATATTCGTTGGCATTCAACAAACGCAGTTTCCGAGTCGTTTCTTGGATACCATAGTAGCCATCAAAGCTAAATTTCGTGGCTTGTTTTTTCTTCCCGCTTTTTGTAGTAATGATAATTACGCCGTTGGCGGCACGCACGCCATAAATCCCTGCTGTAGCATCTTTCAAAACGTTAATGCTTTCAATATCGTTGGGATTCAAGGCACTTAAGCCTTCTACGCCATACGGCACACCATCGACC
>JAAFHK010000561.1 GCA_013297565.1 Cytophagales bacterium | reverse complement strand
AATACTGTACTAAAAGTTTTGGTACGAGGACGGAAATGAGCATTTTCACGCAAAAACTCCATGCTGTGTGCCTTGGGCTGCATAGGGTATTTTTCGGGGTCAGCACCGCCAAGCACTTCTATGCTATCCGCTTGTATTTCAATGCTTTGTCCTGTCCCTTGCGAAGCTACTGTTTTGCCTATAATGGATAGACACGCCCCTGTATGCGCTAATTTTACGCAATCTTCGCCTAATTTATCCAAGTCGACCACTATTTGTAGGTCGTTGATGCTTGAGCCGTCATTGAGTTGTATGAAAGCAACACCTTTGCTGCCTCTTTTGGTGCGAACCCAACCTTTTACGTTTACGGTTGAGCCGTCTGCCTGACCTTTTATTAATTCTGCTATTTTTATTCGTTTCATTTTTTGCATTTATTTTTTTACGAACTGAAATTCGTACTACATTTTTATTTTTTCAACAATTTGCTCAATACTTAGTTTTTCCTGCTCACCCGTAAACATATTTTTAAGGCTAAGAAATCCGCTTTGCATCTCGTCAGAGCCAATGAGCAGCACATAAGGAATATTGCGTTTGCCTGCGTATTCCATCTGCTTTTTCATTTTTGCAGGTTCGGGATATATTTCTGCATTGATATTTGCATCTCGCAGTTTGCGGAGTACGGGCATGGCATAAAGGATATTTTCTTTGTCAAAAGCAACTATCAAAACTTTGGTTTTATTACCGCTCAAATCTGGGAAAAGTCCTAATTCTTCCATTACGTCATAGATGCGGTCTGCCCCAAAAGAAATTCCTACGCCCGACATTCCTTTCATGCCAAAAACGCCTGTGAGGTCGTCATACCGACCGCCGCCGCCAATGCTACCCATTTTTACGTCTTTTGCCTTTACTTCGAGAATGCAGCCCGTATAGTAGTTTAGCCCTCTGGCTAAGGAATAATCAATTTCGATGTCGTTTTTCAGAGCAATATTTTTGAGTAACTCAAAAACTTGCAATATTTCGCCTACACCTTTTTTACCGATTTCGTTATTTTCAAAAAAACTATCTAATTCATTGGTTTTTAGAGAAATAAACTGTTTTATTTTCTCAAAAGAATTTTCATCAATTCCCTTTTCTGCTAATTCTTTTTGCACGCCTTCCAAACCAATTTTATCTAATTTGTCAATAGCTATTGTTATATCTATCAGTTTATCAGGGGCTTGCAAAACTTCAGCCAAGCCTTGCAAAATCTTTCTATTGTTAATTTTGATAGTAATAGGAATCCCCAAAGTAGCAAAAACTTCATCATATATTTGTATCAGTTCTGCTTCGCAAACAAGTGAATCTGTGCCTATTATGTCAGCATCACATTGATAAAACTCTCTGTAACGCCCATGCTGTGGGTTATCTCCCCTCCAGACGGGCTGGATTTGATAGCGTTTGAAAGGAAAAGCAATTTCGTTTTGGTGCATCACTACGTAGCGTGCAAAAGGAACGGTCAGGTCGTAGCGCAAGCCTTTTTCAGAAATTTCGGCTGTAAGTTTTTTGTAATCCGCTAATTGTGTGGCACCTCTTAGAAAATCGCCAGAATTTAGCACCTTGAAAAGCAAGCGATCGCCTTCCTCTCCGTATTTGCCTGTAAGCGTGCTAAGATTTTCCATTGTAGGGGTTTCTATGGGCTGAAAACCATATTTGACAAACACTTTCCGAATCGTGTCAAATATAAAATAGCGTTTGGCTAATGTTTCAGCGTTAAAATCCCTTGTTCCTTTGGGAATACTTGGCTTTTGAATAGACATTTTTAATGATATTATTTTCTTGTCATTGTATTTGGCAACAAAAATAATGGAAATATTGTTGTAAAAACAATGATACTTATTTAAAATCATTCTAAATTTGTATTTTAGAAAAATGTGCTGGAATTTTCCAATGAAAACCAAGAATGAAAAATCAGCTTTTTTATGGGGATAATTTAGAGTTGTTGCGCAAATATGTAAAAGATGAAAGTTTTGAAATTAGTTTTTAGATGGAAAAATTCTCAAATTACCGTCTTTGGCTGTGGTAAAAGCGGCACAATACAAAGGTAAAAATACAGATAAGAGTTTGTTTGAGGGATTAGAATAATCATACAATAAAAAAGCATGAATATCAATGAGATACAAGACGAAATCATAGAGGAGTTTTCGATTTTTGACAATAAAAACGATAGCTATACCTATATTATAGAATTAGGGAAAAATTTGCCTCCCTATCCTGAGCAGTTTCGCCTTGATGATAAACTTATAAAAGGCTGTCAATCAAAAGTTTGGGTGCATCCATATATTCAAAATGACTGTGTTTTGTTTTACGGAGATAGCGATTCTACCTTGGTGAAAGGCTTGGTGAGCTTGGTAGTTCGGGTGCTTTCCAACCAAAAAGCGGCGGATATTGTAAAAGCAGATTTGTATTTTATTGATAAAATTGGCTTGCAGCAGATGCTTTCTATGAATCGTTCAAACGGATTTGTGGCATTGGTAAAGCAGGTGAAATTGTATGCCCTTGCCTATCAGACACAAGGCAATTAGTTTTAATAAAAAAATGGAAGAAAACCTAAGAGATAAAGTAATAGAGGCT
>JAAFHK010000560.1:2043-2592 GCA_013297565.1 Cytophagales bacterium | reverse complement strand
AAGGGGCGATATCCAATGCATTGGGGCAACTACTCTGGACGTATACCGCCAATATATAGAAAAAGATGGGGCTTTGGCGCGGCGTTTTCAGGTCGTCATGGTCAATCCGACTACTACCGAAGAAACCGTAGAGATTTTGAATAATATCAAAAACAAATACGAATCGCATCACCACGTAAGTTACAGTCCCGAAGCCATTGACGCTTGCGTAAAACTTTCGGATCGGTACATTACGGACAAACATCTGCCCGACAAAGCTATTGACGTTTTGGACGAGGCAGGAGCAAGGGTGCATATCAACAATATTCAAGTCCCAGAAGAAATCGAACGCTTGGAAAAGGATATTGAAAAGATAAAACAACTCAAAACACAGGTCGTAAAAAACCAAAAGTACGAAGAAGCGGCGCGTTTGCGGGATCAGGAAAAGCGTTTGATTGCCCAATTGGAACAGGCAAAAGAGCGCTGGGAACTCGAAACCGAAAAAATGACCTATCCTGTTAGCGAGGATCACATTGCCGAAGTGGTCGCCATGATGACAGGCATTCCTGT
>JAAFHK010000560.1:0-2033 GCA_013297565.1 Cytophagales bacterium | reverse complement strand
CAGGAAAAAGCCATCGAAAAACTCTCAAAAGCAATCCAACGCACCAGAGTCGGTTTGAAAGACCCGAAAAAACCAATTGGATCGTTTATTTTCTTGGGACCGACAGGCGTAGGAAAAACCGAATTGGCAAAAGTTTTGGCAAATTACTTGTTCGACAAAGAAGATGCTTTGGTGCGGATCGATATGAGTGAGTACATGGAGAAATTCTCGGTTTCTCGTTTGGTTGGGGCGCCTCCAGGGTACGTGGGCTACGAAGAAGGCGGGCAATTAACCGAAAAAATCCGTAGAAAACCGTATTCGGTAATTTTGCTCGACGAAATCGAAAAGGCACATCCCGATGTGTTCAATATTCTGTTGCAGGTGCTTGATGATGGTATTTTGACCGATGGCTTAGGTCGTAGAGTCGATTTCCGCAATACGATCATTATCATGACCTCCAATATAGGCATGAAAGATTTGCAAAACTTCGGTTCTGGAATTGGTTTTAGTACCAAAAACAAAGCCGATGCCAATGACGATGCCATGCGATCTACCGTACAAAGTGCCTTACGCAAGGTTTTTTCGCCCGAATTTTTGAACCGCCTCGATGACGTAATTATTTTCAATTCTTTGAAAAGAGAGGATATTCACCATATTATCGATTTGTCTTTGGCAAAACTGTTTTCACGCATTACAGGCTTGGGCTTCAAAATCGAATTGAGTGAAAAAGCAAAAGATTTCCTTTCGGACAAAGGTTACGATCCGCAATACGGAGCAAGACCGCTGAACCGAGCCATTCAAAAATTCCTCGAAGACCCTATAGCCGAAGAGCTTTTGCGGGGCGAAATAAGCGAGGGAGATACTTTGGTGGTGGATTATACAGAAGAAGAGGCGGAACTTAGGGTAAAAGTTTCGAAAACCCAGATTAGCCCTGAAACGGCAAGTTAGGTGTAAAGCCAAAAAAACAAGAAAAACAGCTTTAGGAATTTTCCTAAAGCTATTTTTTTTGTACAAACACAAATTAATTTACAATTAATCTGTGTTTGTATTTTGAATTAGAACGTTTTTTGTATATTCGTTTTCTATAATCTTGATAAGACTATGGCAAAAAAATTAAATACTTTATTTTTTGTTTTTTGTAGTCAGTTGCTTTTTGCTCAAAACGATACGCTGTTCAAAGCAGAGGTTTCGGAACTCATGAAACTCAAGCCTTTGGGCTTAGTTACCAAAATTTATTCGGCTACAAAAACCGAACAAGAAATAGCCCAAGCACCTAATTTGGTTTCGGTTTTTTCGCGCAAGCAAATCCAACAATACGGTTTGATCAGTTTTAATGATGTACTGTTTCGGCAAGTAGGGACTTCGGTTTCGCAAGATTTTGACCGCACTACGTTGTCGATGCGGGGAACGTTCGAAAGCTGGAACAATAATCATTGGCTTATGCTCATTGACGGTGTTCCGTTTAACGGCAATACTTACGGGAGTGCTTTTACTTCGGAGGCTACTCCGCTGTTATTTACCCAATCGGTCGAGATTTTGCGGGGCGCTGGTTCGGCTTTGTATGGGGGCGGGGCAATGAGTGGGGTGATTGGGATTAATACGATTCAAGTTGAGGATATTAAAGGCAACAGCGAAGGGCGGGTGCGGATTGGCAGTTCGGGAGCGCAAATTTATGATGCTATGGTAGGCGTAGAAAACAATCATTTGAGCATTATTTTGGCGTTCAATCGCTACCAAAACGCAGGCAATAATTATTTGACTTATGATGCCTCTGGGCGGACGAACCCAGACGGAACTTTGCGAAAGTTTCAGACGAATCATTCTTTGAACAGCAATTATTTTTTCAGTAAAATTCAGTTTAAAGGCAAACTAAAGGGACTTTCTTTGCAATATCACGAACAGGCATGGAGTTTTGGGACGGGCGTAGGCTGGGCTTTTAATATACCCGACCAAGCCGAAGATCAGACCGATTTTAGGCGGGCGTTTGCTTTGAGTTACAAAAAAGACTTGAATAAAAATATTTCTTTGGAAACAGTTGTCCGTTATCAACGGCA
>JAAFHK010000056.1 GCA_013297565.1 Cytophagales bacterium | reverse complement strand
GTTATTCAGCAGTCTGTTTGGCGCAGGGTTTGGCAGAAAATGGCTTACTTTATACGATAGATATTAACGAGGAACTCGAAGCCAGAGTCCGAAAATACTTTGCAGAAGCAGGTTTGGCAGAAAAAATCAATTATTTGATCGGAAATGCTACAGAACTGATCCCGAAAATTGAGGAAACGTGGGATTTGGTGTTCATAGATGCCGACAAAGCAGGTTATGCCAAATATTACGATTTGGTTTTTGATAAGGTGCGAAAAGGCGGATTTATCATAGCCGATAATGTGCTGTGGAGTGGGAAAGTTTTGGCGGAAAAAACCGATAAGGATACCGAAAATATGAAACTTTTTAACCAAAAAGTTCAACAAGATGAACGGGTTTTTAATACCCTTTTTCCTATTCGGGACGGGTTAATGGTGGTGGAAAAATTGGTTTGAAAAAGAAAAAATTCGTGTAAATTGTCCAATTTATTTGGATTACGAGGAATTGATCAAAGAGGAAAATATCAAAACACAAAAACGCTTATTCGAGTATTTGCTAACTATTTGTTCGCTTGCTTTGAACGATTCTTATATTTATTTACATCTCGAAATAGAAATACCTGAAAATGAATGAATTATAAAATTAATAATTGTATAAACAAACCCCAATAAATTATGAATCCAATCCTAAGTCATTTGTCCCAAGACAAAATTTTGCGCGCTGTTATCGAGAGTTTGAACTTGCCAGAACTGCCTGATAATCAAGATGTTTATAAAACTTTGCTCGATTCTATAGTTTCCCAACAACTTTCGGTTAAAGCCGCCAACACCATTTTTGGGCGTTTTTGCCAACTGTTTCCTAATAATTATCCTGAACCAAATTTGCTCCTTCAGACCTCCGCAGAAACTCTGCGTTCGGCAGGACTTTCGGGTCAAAAAGCCAATTATTTAAAAAATATAGCCGATTTTCATTTGCATACTTTTCCCATTAGCTACGAAAACCTGAATACTTTGACGGACGAGGAAATTATCAAAACCCTAACCGTCATCAAAGGCGTAGGCAAATGGACGGTCGAAATGTTGTTGATTTTTAGCCTCAAACGCCTTGATGTTTTGCCTCTGGACGATTTGGGGATTCGGCAGGGTTTTATCAAACTGTATGGTTTGGAACAAACAGGAAAAGCCCTCTTTCCTGCCATGAACGAAATTGCTGAAGCCTGGCAGCCGTACCGAAGTGTGGCTTGCCGATATTTGTGGTTGGCGAAGGATACTCCCAAACCCTAAAAAAAATTACATAAAATAAACATTATTATCTTTTTTATTCAAATTTTATTTTCTATATTCGAGGGTATTTTTGTTAAATAAAACATAAAATATTGTTTTTCAGTTACTTACGTTTGGTTTAAATACAAAATGTAAATAAAAAAAAACAAATCTTACTTTGTAATATTTACAGCAAAATAGAAAATATTTATAGCAATGGCAAAACTTAAAAATATTATCAGGCAACTCTCGCATTCGGACTATCTTGCTATTCACGAAAGTTTGGTAGAAAGCAATGCCGACAAATCGGCTTATCTGCTCAAAGCTATGCGCGAAAAACACCTTTCGGACAGCAAGGTGATGGAGGAACTGGAGGTAAATAACAACGCTTATTACACCCTTCGGTCGCGCCTCAACCAAAAAATAGAGGAGTATCTTTTGCAACAGATGGAAAGCCCTCGTACCGACCTCATGAAAAAAGTGGCAAATATTACTGAAGTGATTTTTACGAAAAAAAAGGCAATTTCGGTAGCTTATCTGCAAAGACTCGAAAAGGAATTGTTGGACTATGACCTTTCGCACGAATTGATCATTGTGTATAAATATTTGAAAAAACTACACATCAACACGCCCGACAGTTATACTTATTCGCAACTTTACAATAAGCACGTAGCTTATACGCTTGCTGTGGATAAGGCAGAAATCATGTTGTCGGATTATTTTCGCAAATATGGTAATTTTTTACTCACTGAAGATGAGCGCGAATATTACGAACTTGCCCTTTTGAATACCGAAATGGCGAATGTAGCCAATCTCTACCAATCGCACCGTTTGTACGTTTATCAGGCTTGTATGAATATTTTTCACCGCCTTTTTGTAGAGGAGGACAGCAACGATAGCGAGCAAGAGCCGATTGAAGATATGCTCGATAATGTGCAGAAAATATTTACCACTTATCATCTCGATGCTATTTATTATCATCTCAAAAATGTTTTCGATTTCCTAAAACACGAATATTATAATCATTATAAGGTTTATCGAAAAGCGGAAAAATATTACGAAGACGTAAATGAAGACGCAGGGGTCTTGCTTTCGAGCTACAGTGCCTATACTTTTCCCGCCCAATTCTTGATTTCGAAAACAGAGCGCTGTTTGCGGCTGAACTGTGAAATGATGATGTTTGAGGAAAATGACGAAATTTTTAAGGCTTACGAAACCGATCCAGATGACGAACCCAAACAGATCTTGTATGTTTTGTATCGAGCTTTGAGTTGTTTTTATGTCGACAAATACGAAGAAACAGCCCGCTGGATCAATAATCTACTTAATAATATTAGCCTTAAACGCTATCCTTTGGCAATTATTGAAATCAAAACCTTTTTGGCTTTGCAATATTGCCTCATGAACGAGGAGGATTTGTTCGGACAGCTCATCAACAGCATTCAGCGCCAAATCCGCATTTTGGAAGGTAATAAAACGCGCCACATTGTATTTTTTATTAAAATCATGAAAACCGCCCTCAATGAAGCCAAGCGCGACAAGGAAGGCAAAATCCGAATTTTACTAAACCGTATTCATCACCAAGAAAAATCACGCATTTTTTCCTGCGTTCGTCATATCAAATTTGATGATGATTTTATTCGCAAACTCTGTAATCTGGGAAAATAAACAAAGGGCTTTTGGCACATTTTTCTAAAAATATCGTTTTATAGGTAAAACCTATAAGGTTTCAAAAGCCTTATAGGTTTTTTTGACAACAAAATAGATGAACGAAATGAAACGAAAAGCCTTTTTTATATTTTTTTTAATCCCTTTTTGGGTTTTGGGACAAGAACCGAAAAATGAAAATTTTATTCATTTCAAACTCAACTCCCAAATCTCCTTTAATAAAATTTTGTGCCTTGCAGTCGATGCCTACGATGTAAAATGGTTTGGAACAGAGGAAGGTTTTGCGGCTTTTTCAGGTGATTCGGTTTCTACACCTCAAAATTGGCGTTTGTATGACAATCCACAAGGTTTTGATACCCTTTTGAAACGAGTCGATGACATTGCCATTGATAATAATGGGCATAAATGGTTGGTTATTAACCGAAAAAACGAATCAGGGCGCATAGTCGAACTCGACCGCAAAGGCGAATATGTGGGGCTTTATGCTTTACCCAAAATGCCAGCCTACGACCTCACTATCAATGATTTAGCCGTAGATTCGAAGGGTAAAAAATGGATTGGGACGGAAAATGGCGGTCTTTGGGCGCTTGACGAAAACTATCAATTCAAACAATATACCATCAAAGACAAAGAAGAACTCCGCAGTGATGTAATTATTTCGGTAGATGTCGATCCGCGTGATATGGTTTGGATTGGGACTGAAAAAGGGCTTTCCAGCATAAATGACGAGGGTTATTGGGAATTTTATGACGTAAATGATTATGTCGCAAGCATTTCGTCCGATAGCAAACACCACGTTTGCCTTAATATTTTTGACAAAAAAGGAAAACAGCGTTTGTACTGCAATACGGACGATTTTGTAGAGGTTGAGAAAAAAACACGCAAAACGAATTTCGAATTTGTTGATATCGTAGTCGATGAAGATGCTATAGTTTGGCTGGCAGGAAACGGTTTGGCAAAGCATGAAAAAGGCGAAAGAACGGTTTATGATGCTTCCAATTCGAATTTTTTGGCGAAACAGGCAAATTGTTTGACATTGGACAGCAAAGGAAACCTGTGGATTGGGACAGACGGGGACGGGCTTTACAAATACATAATCCACAAAGAGAAAAAAAAGGAACGTGCTAAAGCATTGCCTATCAAGACTTTAGCTACGAATTTTGCCCCAAAATACAATTTCCAAAAACCAAGTGTTCGCAAAAGTATCATTCCAAACTTCAAAATAGAAACGCCATTCCAAATGGAAGCCCAAGTCATTGCGACCTTGCAATGGAAAGGTTTTGGAAAGCTCGAACCGCCCAAATTGCCCAAAGATCGGATCAAAGCCATGCGCGTGCCTGCGATCATGATTGTAGTAGCAAAAGAGGAAATTATGGAAGAAGAGGAAATAGTGGCGGGAGCAACTGTAGAACTCCAAGACATTACTTTCGAACCCAAAAGCTATACGCTTACCTCTTTTGGTGGAGTCGAAATGCTTTTCGAATTTATGAAAAAACATACCAATATCAAGATCGAACTTTCTGGACACACCGACATGGATCCACCCCGATCCGATCCTCGCTACAAAGAACTGCACGATCAGTTTCTCAAACTTTCTGAACAAAGGGTAAATGCTGTAGCTAACTATATGATAGAGAGGGGAATAGCAAGCAAAAGGATTTTAGTAAAAGCCTACGGCGGTACGCTTCCGCTGGAGTACAAAGCCAATTCTGCTATTAACCGAAGGGTCGAAATGAAGATTTTGGAAGTGAAATAGAAAACGGGTTTTTGTAATTTTAAGAATAGAGTTTATGAACAAACTGTATCGTACCCTTTAGGGTGCGGTTAAACACTTGATATTCAATAAATTACAAACACCCTAAAGGGCGTTACGCAAATTATTCATAAACTCTAATTATCGAAAGTTTGTTCAAAAAAATAAACCCACAAGGTGTAAAAATCTTGTGGGTTTATACATTTATAACAATTACCTTTTTCTAAAAATGCTTGTTCCTGCATAAAAAGCCGCTTCGCCCAAGTCCTCCTCGATACGCAAAAGTTGATTGTATTTGGCGATGCGGTCGGTGCGCGAAGCCGAACCTGTTTTGATCTGCCCTGTGTTCAGTGCCACCGCCAAATCCGCAATGGTCGTATCTTCGGTTTCGCCCGAACGGTGCGACATGATATTATTGTACGAATTGCGAGTTGCCAGATTCACCGTGTCGATGGTTTCTGTGAGGCTACCAATTTGATTCACTTTGATCAAAATCGCATTGGCAATTTTCTGTTCGATGCCCTGTTGCAAACGTTTCACATTCGTAACAAATAAATCATCACCTACCAATTGGCATTTTGCGGCACTCAAATCCGTATGTTCTTTCCAACCTGCCCAATCGTCCTCTGCCATGCCGTCTTCTATCGAAATAATTGGGTATTTATTTACCCATTCGTTCCAATAACTTGCCATTTGGGAAGAAGTCAATTTATCGCCTGTTGATTTTTTGAAATGGTACATTTTGCTGTTCGCATCATAAAATTCGGAAGCGGCGGCATCCATAGCAATATAAATATCTTCACCTGCCCTGTAACCTGCGGCTTCGATGGCTTGAATGACTATTTTTAGGGCTTCTTCGTTCGATTTGATATTGGGGGCAAAACCGCCTTCATCACCTACATTTGTAGAAAGACCTTGTTTTTTCAACACATTTTTCAAATGATGAAACACTTCCGCACCCATTCGAAGGGCTTGCGAAAAGGAAGCGGCTTTGACAGGCATGATCATAAACTCCTGAAAATCAATAGAGTTATCGGCATGACTACCTCCATTCAAAATATTCATCATAGGGACAGGCAAAGTATTGGCATTCACCCCACCAATATAGCGGTAAAGCGGCAAACCTGTTTCGAGGGCGGCGGCTTTAGCAATCGCCAGCGAAGCACCCAAAATAGCGTTTGCACCCAATTTACCTTTATTGGCAGTACCGTCAAGCTGGAGCATGAGTTTGTCCAAAGCATTTTGTTCGAAAACCGAATGCCCAATGAGTTCGTCCGCAAGGGCTTCATTTACATTGGCAACGGCTTTGAGTACGCCTTTGCCCAAATATATGCCTTTGTCGTTATCCCGAAGTTCGACCGCCTCGTGCGTACCTGTGGAGGCTCCCGAAGGAACGGCGGCACGACCGATCAGACCGTTTTGGGTATGGACTTCTACTTCTACTGTGGGGTTGCCGCGCGAGTCAAGAATTTGGCGGGCTATGACGTTTTGAATGTAAGTCATAAGAATCGAATTTTTTAGAAAATTAAATCAAGGTTTGCAAAGCTAATAAAAATATCCTTTTTTCCTAAAAGCAAATAAAAAAGTCTGACGAAATTTTCATCAGACTTTTTGATCTTACAACTTAACCCTATTGATTTGAAAAAAGAAATGCCTTAGCCTATTACAAAATTCTTTCTATTTTATGTCCAATATTTACTGAGGTACTTGCTATACTAACGTGATTAAATTTAATTAGTTTCATGCAAGGAAGCCCCATGTAATATAAAAGATCATAATTAACGTTAATTCTTTTTGGCATTTATTAGAATTTATGAATAATTTGCGTAACGCCCTTTAGGGTGTTTATAATAGCTTGAAAATCAATATAGTAGCATACCTTTGGGGTATGCTACTATATTGATTTATTCATAAACTTTATTCTTCTGCCAAAATTGCCAAAATATCTCTCACTTCGGCTACTTTGTTTTCTTCGCCCAATTTTTCGTAAGCAATGAGCAGGTTTCGCAAGGTGCGGCGCACAATGTCGATATTGGTACAAGGTTCGTAATAACTGGGGTTTTGTGGGAGATTGAGCTGTGAAATATAATTATCAATGTCGGTTCGGGAAAAAATCAAGCCTTTGTTGAATACATTAATATAGAATTGGATACCTTCGGTTTTATAAGTCAAAACGAATAAATTGGGCAAATTTACACCAAAAATGGGTAAATTAAGCCTTTGCGCAACCAGCATATAGACCACACAAAGCGAAATAGGATTTCCCCTTTTTTCATCAATCACCACGTTGATCATCGAGTTGGCAACGGCATGGAAATTGGCGGTATTGGCGCGGTATTTCATTTTTTGGAAAATGGCAAAATTCATGGTTTTGATCTGGTCAAAGGGGTGCAGATCACCCGCTTGGAACTCAACCCAGATGTCATAATAGAGTCGGTCGAGTTTCATACGCAAATCACCCAACTGAACTTCAGGGTATTGATAACTGGCAATTATCCACATTCCTTCGAGCAGGTCAGTAGCTCCTGCCTCACGCCAAGCCACAAGACGGCTGTGCAAACGCCTAATCTGGAGGTCATGTACGAGATTTTCGATGCGCTTTTGGACTTCAGGATTGAGCTGCTTTGTCCATTCTTCTTCCAAATAAGGAATCAGGCTTGCCCCAACCGAAAAAATCTTTGCCTGCACCATTTCAAAAATATCCTCATCATTGTCTTCCAATAGCGAAACGAGCGCTTTAAGTTCTTTTTCTTCCATGTATCAAAAAAGGATATTTCTTAAATTATTTTGCGGGTTTATTATCTTTTTCACCTTTGAGTAAGACACCTTCGATCCACCTTTGAACAGGCAAAATCATCGCAATCACAGCCACTTTGACCATCATGATAAAAAACCAAGGATTAAACCATTCGCTTTTTACGTCCAGCAAGTTGGCATCGATCATGCCTTCGGAAATAATAAAAATAAAAATAGTAAGCAATAAAACCACATTTGTAGCCTGTCGCCGTACTTTACTTGCCGTAAGTTCAGAAACAGAGGCTTCCAATTCCTCGTTTTTTTTCAAAACGTTTTCATTCGCTTTGTTCAATTTGCTTTGCAAGCGATCACTCACCGAAGTAAGCAAACGCGCCTCACCCAAAAGCGTCTTGTAACTTTCAGTCATTTTGCGAAGTTCCGAAAGTATCTGCTCCTTTTCCATTTCTTGAGCATCGTCTGCCAACAATTTTTGAACTTCGTGGAAAATCTGTTCCTCTTTTTCAAAAATTTGCTCTTTGTTGCGATTTTTAGGACTTGGATTCATAATGCTTTGATCAAAAATAAGATTTTATAAATAAAATTAAGCCATTTTGTACGATTCAAAAAATCGTTTGATAAAAACCGTAATATACCTTTTCAAATAATTTTCATTAAAAAATATATTTGACCAATTCTCAAAACGTTGGCATTGGATTGCTAAATAATAAAAATACAAGGAAAGTACCAAAAAGGGCAAAATTCGCTTTTCTTCGGCACTCAAAGCACAAACCGATTCATAACCCGCCAAAAAAATTTCGGTTTTTCGCTGACATTCCGCATCATTTCGATCCGAATAATAAATTTGCAAAATATAATACGCCAAATCCAAAACTAACCAGCCATTCCCGCAAAAATCAAAATCAAACAAGGTAATATCCTGATCGTCTTTTATATTCATATTATCCATTCCTATATCCAGATGCACCACGCCTTTCCGAACCTCCGCCCATTTGACTTGTTCCATTTCCGCCAATAAATACGTTTGTGTGGTTTTCATAAAAGTCATTTCTTCAGATTCTTGAGGCGAAAACTTTTGCAAACGTTCAAGCGAATCTACCAATAAATTTTGCTTTTTGTAAGTTGTCCGTTCCAAAACCATACCTTGCGTAATTTTGTGCATTTTTGCCATAATTTCGCCTATTTTGCTGTTCAGTTCCAGTGGTAAATCGTGTATTTTTTTCTCACCTTCGGCATACGAAAACAGCAAGCCCAAACGCTTGCCTTCGGCTGCGTCCAACTCTTGAATGTAGTTTGTATTTTTGTCAAAAATAGGAAAAGATACTTGTATGCCGTTCTTTTTTAAAAGATTTAATAATTTTATTTCTTCCAAAATTTCCGTTCGGCTTCTCCAATTCAGCGTATAAATCCTAAAAACCGCTTTTTTGTCCTGATCGGAAACCAAATACGAATGATTAATGCCTGCTTTGATCAGTTGGCAATCGGTTTTTTCACCAAAATTATATTGTTTTTTCAAAAAATCCGCCAGATGCCTCGCCGACAGGATCGAACTCGATACAGGAAAATAATTCATTTGTTCTTTTTTAAAAACTTTGCCACACAAATTAACGAAATTGCCTCGAATTAGCAAAACTTTAAACAAAAATTGCAAAAATTATGGCTTTTCCAAAACTTTCTTTACCCAATTTTGAATATAGAATAAAAAAAGAAAAAAACAGGGCATTTATTTTTGATTCTATTCGGCGAAAATATGTTTTTCTTACGCCTGAAGAGTGGGTACGCCAGCATTTTTTAAATTTTCTTTTGGAAAAAAAATTTCCCGCTTCGCATCTTGCCGTAGAAAAAGTCTTGATTTACAATGGTTTGAGCAAAAGAACAGACATTGTGGCATACGGTCAGGATTTAAAACCGTATTTATTGGTCGAGTGCAAAAACGCCAGCATTCCAATAGCAGAGGCACATTTGGCACAAGCCGCCATGTATAATTATGAACTCAAAGCCCCCTATTTGGTGCTTACCAACGGTTTGCAGACTTTTTCGGCAAAAATAGATCACACCAACCGAACATTCGAACTTTTGACTGATTTTCCAAGTTATCCTTTTTAAAACAGTAAATAAAACAAAAAAATATTTTTTCTTGTTTATTTCGTTTTTTTTGCCTACTTTGCTAAGTGCTTTCTCAAAACAAACAAAAACTAATACAAACAAAAATGAATATGGACGATCAGGATATTGCCCTTTTTACCGATTCAGGAATTACTACTTTGGAAAATCAAAAAACTGCTCTGCGCGAAAAATTGAGTGCGCAAATAGAACAAAGTAATTATATAAGCCGCGATCTAAGTTGGATTCAATTTAACTATAGAGTTTTAGACCAATGCCGAAAAACAGAACGGACAATCTACGAACGTTTGAAATTTTTGGCGATTACCGCCTCGAATCTTGATGAATTCTTTATGATCAGGGTGGGTGGTTTGTATAATTATTTGGATTATAACAAGAAAAGAGTTGATTATTCAGGTCTTCGGGAAGCCCCTTTCCGTTTGCGTCTTTTCGAGGAATTACAAACTTTTGCCAGTGAGCAACAAACTTATTTTACTGAAAATCTACAGCCTTTATTTGCTGAAAATGCCTTTCGAATTGTAAGTTTCAATGAATTGGAAGCCTACGAACAAGCCCAAGCAAGCGATTATTATGCAAAAACGGTTTATCCGATTCTGACTCCGATGGTTTTTGATAACTATCACCCTTTTCCTATTTTGGCAAACCGTATTGTGATTTTGGGAATAGTTACGCGCCCTATCGAAGACAAACGCAAGCAGAAAAAAATCTCTTTTATCCAAATTCCGCAAAACCTGCAACGTTTTTGGGTCATGGAGCGCGAAGAAGAAACCCTTTTTGTGCCTATCGAAGATATTATCAAAAACAATATTCATACCCTTTTTCGCAATGTGGAGGTGCTTTCCGTTGATGCGTTTCGGATTACAAGAGATGGGGATTTCGAACTGGACGAACTCGAGGATACGGATTCAAATTTTGCAGAAGAAATTATCAAAAAACTAAAAACACGCCGAACAGGTCGGGTTGTACGGATTGAAATTACCAAAAATTATTCGACCACACTGATGCGTGTGCTGAAAGAACGCTGGGAAATTGACGATCTGAATGTTTTTGTGAGTGAAAATCTGCTTGATTTTTCGAGTCTTACCCAAATTTCTTTTCACCCCAATTTTCGGGACGAAATCCCCGCTTTGCCGCCTTACAGCGCGCCGCTGGGTTATGATTTGGGCAAGGATCAGGATATTTTTGATATTCTCAAAAAGCGAGATTTGATGGTTTATCGTCCTTTTAATAGTTTCGAAACCATTTTGGATTTATTGGAAAAAGCGGCGGACGACCCTAAAGTATTGGCAATCAAGATGATCATTTATCGTCTGGCAAAAAATTCGAGAGTAACGGCGGCGCTTTTGAAAGCGGCGGAGAGGGGAAAAAATGTGGCGGTTTTGTTCGAAGTAAAAGCGCGTTTTGATGAGGAAAATAATTTGGTAGAAGCCCAGAAGTTACAAAAAGCGGGTTGTTTTATTAGCTACGGCTTTAGCAACCTGAAAACTCATGCCAAAATGATGTTGATTGTCCGCAAAGAGGAGGATCAGGTGCGGCGCTATATCCATATGTCGACAGGGAATTACAACGAGGCTACGGCTAAATTGTACACGGATTTGAGCATTATGACCACCAACGAAACCTACGCCAATGATCTTTCCGAATTTTTTAATTCGATCACAGGACATTCGATCCCCGATAATTACGAACTTTTGCTCACTGCCCCAAATTTTTTAAGAAATAAACTCATAGAACTGATCAAACAAGAAGCCGAAAATGCCAAACAAGGACTTACGTCGGGAATAGTCGTTAAAATCAATTCTTTGCAGGATTCCGAATTTATCAATGCCTTGTATGAAGCCTCGCAAGCGGGCGTAAAAATTCAGTTGATCATTCGTGGAATCTGCTGTTTGCGTCCGCAACGCCCCAATTTGAGTGAAAACATTACGGTTCGATCTTTGGTGGGTAATTTTTTGGAACACTCTCGGCTGTATTATTTTCATAACAATGGCGATCCGAAAATTTATAGCGGAAGTGCCGATGCGATGGTTCGCAGTTTCGACAAACGGATCGAATCCTTGTTTTTGATTGTTGATGAACGTTGCAAACGACAAGCGATTACCATTCTGGATTACAATATGCGGGACAACTATAATGCGTATATTATGCAAGAAAACGGCAATTTTGTTCGATTCGAGAACAAAAAACAACCTGTTTTTGACTCGCATCAGAAGTTTTTTGATCTCTGTGAGGACGATTTGAAAAAAACAGGGCTTTTTTAGTCATGTTTTGAAAACAAGGAGAATTTTGGAATTGCTATACTGAAACTAAAATGGTTTGTGTCGTAAAACGAAGTTCTTGTTCGTTTTTGTGGCGAACAAGAATGTTCGCCCTACAGAACCACATTTGATTGAGTATAATATTTATATATACTCAAAACTCTTATAAATTACACATTTTAAAAATTGTAAAATATTGATTTTCAACCTTGTAAGGTCTTTAAGACCTTACAAGGTTATACAGTTTTTAGTATAGTAAAAATATTTTCTGTAAATTGCATTTCAAACTTGATTCTAAGTTTGTATAAGAAGAATTAGGTCTGAATCAGAATTTACAGATTAAACAACTTGATTTACAGGAAAACAGCCCTTTGTAATTTGCATTCGGCTGTTTTCCTGTAAATCTTGCCTCTGACCTAATCATTTTTCGGGGCAGTGAGCAGTTTTTCCAAAGCCTCAAGGCGTTTTTCCAAACTTTGCATTTTGGTCTGTTGGCTTTCGATGGTTTGCATCAGGTCGCCAATGATTTTTTCGTGGTTGTTTTGCCCAATCGCCACATTGATTTTTTTCAAACCTTCATTTTCTGAACTTTCCCAAGCAATGCCTACTATTTTTTGATAATTCGTAGCGGAAATAGTTGCGGGTGAAACTGCTTGCACTTTGCCCAGTATTTTAACGGGAACTTGTCCCAGAAAGGCAACTTTTTCGGTTTGCTCTTTTTTATCATCTCCTTGCCAATTCCCCAAAACTATAGGGGCTGTCGAAATCACTTTGCAGTGGTGGGCGCTTAGGGTATTTTTCGAAATTTTGCCATCATTCGTTACCCCAACTATTTCGCCTGCTTCCATTTTTTCGGCAAAATTGGTTTTGAACAAAAATTCGGCGTAGTCTGCTCCACCGCTTTGGAGTTGGATACCGCCCGCACCATTGTTTTCTATTCTCCCTATGGCGGCTCCTGTTTTGAAAAAAGTAATGTAGTTATGATTAATGGTATTCGCCCCATCTACAATATTGAGTGCCAAAACACTTCTATCAATGGCGGCAGGTGCTGATGAATTTTCAAAAATAACAGGGTGCGTATTCATGCCTGCTCCTGAACCTGTTATTTTGCTCTCCACATGCAAACGATCAGCAATAGGATTATCCGTCCCGATTCCAATTTTGCCATCATTTTTGATAAACATGGCTTGGGAATTGGCGGTATTGGCGGTAGTGAAAAAGTCATAGCTTTTATTACTATTTTGATAAAAAACTTTTCGCCATTGGGTAGCCGAATAAAATTCCAAGCCATTGGTAGCCGTGAATTTGAGTATGCCCTCCTCAGCTGTTCCCGAAAAATTGCTAAGTTTTAAACCACCCATTACGGACACCAAATCGCCTGTAGCGTCCCCCAAATAGACGTTATTTTTGGCGTACAATTCATTGACAGTCAAGAAATCAAAATCACTCACTGCTCCCGCTTTGATGCCATTTTGGGCGGTAATAAAATTGGTTTTTAATGTACCCAATAATCTGCCGTTATTGGCTTGCCATTCGTTGGCACTTAGAAAAAGCGTACCAATTAGGTTCTGAATATTGAGTTTGTTTGCGTATAATTCATTGACAGTCAAGAAGTTAAAATCCGTATTGCTGTTGCTTGTCGAGAAGGCTACACTTCGCCATGCACTTGCCGAATAGAACTCCAGACCTTGCGACATCGTAAATTTGAGCATACCTTCCTGATTGACACCTGTATAATTGCCCAAACGCAAACCGCCTACAACACTGGTCAAATGATTACTGGCATTGCCTAAAAAAGTATTCGAATTGACTCTTAACGTTTCAACAGTAGCAAAATTAATATTAGCTATGCTATTGATTTGCAGTTGGTTCGCAGTCAAAAAATTGAAGTTATTGTCCCCAACAGCCGCCGAAACCGTAGCAAATTTATTCCAAGTTCCGCCCGAATAACCGTAGAAAGAACCCGTATTGAATGCCAACATTCCGTTTCCAAGCGGTGGAGACGTCGTACTAAACCCAATCACCAGATTTCCATTGATACTGACAAAATCTGTTGCAAAATCACCGAAAATAAGCGGATTAACCGAATTTGTGTTTTCTATGTAGAGTTTGTTGGTCAATACCGCATTCGAACCCGCATTTGCCCCAATCAAAATATTTCCACTGCCGTTATTGATATTGCCTGCGCCATGTCCAAGAATCACATTGTTCGAGGCGGTATTGCTTGCGTCCGTAAAATTACCCACGAGTACGTTACTGCTACCACCTATCACATTAAAACCTGACCCTTCACCCAATAAAATATTATTCGAACCGCCCACTACTTTAAAACCCGATGCCCTGCCCAAAAACAAATTGCTTGAGCCTGTGGTATTGGCTACGCCTGCGTCAAATCCCATAAAAGTATTCGAGATACCACTACTGATCGCTTGCCCTGCCCTTCGCCCTACCAAAACATTGGCTGT
>JAAFHK010000559.1 GCA_013297565.1 Cytophagales bacterium | reverse complement strand
TAAGCACTATGACAAATGTTTTTGTAACATAGGCTTTAGCCTGTGGGTAATTAAATCATTGATAATCAAGCAATCACAGGCTAAAGCCTATGCTACACTTATACAAACACTTTTGTACAAGTGCTTAAATCGGTTTTTGGCGGGATAGGCTTGATTCGTAAATCAATGAATGCTTGGGGCTTCGTCAGTCCAGCCTTGCGTATTCACGTTGGGCAGAATTTGCAAAGAAAAGCGATTTTTTAAGAGAAAAATGAGTTTTGCCCCAAATTGCCAATTTGTAACCGAACCGTTTGCTTGCTCAATCCCACTGACAAAACTTTGCCGCAAACCGACCGGAAAACCATACTGAAATCGATCTTGGGCGTACGAATTTTGCACTAAGACAAAGAATAAAAAGATAAGAAAATGATTTTTTTTCATTTTTTGTGAAATTTTGGTAAAAAATACAGAAGTTTGCTTTTCAGTTTCAGAAACAAATTTAATCATTTTGCTTATTTAATCCAAAACACAAACAATCATGGAAAAGCCTAAAATTGCAAGTTTGAAATCTTACCGTTTAGAAATGGAAGCGGGCGAATATTATTGGTGTGCTTGTGGGCAGAGCCAAAACCAGCCTTTTTGTGATGGTTCGCACAAAGGAACAGCATTTAGCCCAGTCAAAGAAGTGATTACGGAAGCCAAAACGGTAAGTTGGTGCGGTTGCAAACACAGCGAAAAAGGGGCATTTTGTGATGGGACTCACAAAACGCTAATAACGGAATAAGGTTTTTACTAAAAAAACAAGCATAAATTTATTCTTACAATTTTCTTTAAAAATGCTAAAAAACACCATTTACAACTTAATTTTCGCAATTCTGATAGTGTTTTCGTTGGGACAAAATCCAACGCTGGCGCAGTCCGAACAGGAAATCAAAAATAGTTTTTTTCAGGGCAAAAAAATGCTCGATGTTGGCAATTTTAAGCAAGCAAAAATGGCTTTCGAAAAAAATGCCAACAGCGGTCAAAAACACGATTTTGCTCTTTATAGTGCTTATTTTTATGCTTTTTCCCTTTTTCAGTCCGCTGATTATGCAGGCGCGATCAAAACCCTTCAAAACCTCATTAGCCAATCACCCAACTGGTCGCAAATAGACGAAGTGCGTTATCTTTTGGGAAATGCTTTTTTGGAAAAAGGTGAATGGAAACTTGCAGAAGAACAATTTGGTAAGATTCGAAATAGCGCCTTTGGCGAAGACATAAAACGTATGCGAAAATGGTACTGGACAAAGGCAAGCCCCGAAATCCTAACCGAACTGTATGGACAAGAACCCGAAAATAGGGTTTTGATTGAGGTTCTTTGGACGAAACTTTCTGCCAAAATTTTACAAGCGTCTGAAAAAGAACTCTTTGAAAAACTCTCCAAATACTTGGGAAAAGAACCCAAACAGGAAATTCGAAAGGAAAATAAGAAAAAAACGGCTTATCAAATTGCCCTTCTCTTACCTTTCAAACAGAACGAAAACGATCCGTATAATTTTGTTCGCAAATCCCAATATCTGTTCGATATGTACGAAGGAATGCGAATCGCGCAAGAGGATTTGGATAATTTGGGAATAAAGATCAATCTACAACTCTTTGATACTGAACAGAGTAATGAAAAAACAGTGCGAATATTAGAAACGGCTCAAGTCCAAACAGCGGACGCACTGATCGCCCTCGAAACGCCCATGCTCAAGGATTTTTCCAAGCAATTCCAAATGCCCGTCATCAATCCACTTTCGATGCAATTCGAAGCCGAACAAACCCATTTCATGTTTTATCCTTCTCTCGAAACCCAAGCCCGAAAAGCCTTTATTTTTGCGACCGACTCGTTTCCTGCCCTCGAAGCAGGAATTTATTATGGTGGTACAAAGCGCGATTCGATTTTGGCACATACCTACAAACAACTCATGGAGGAGAAAGGCGGGCAGGTCAAATTTTTCAAAAAAATCAAATCAAATAGCATTAATTACCACACGATTCGGGCAAATTTGGGGAGTCTTTCCTCAAGGGCGCATTTGTTTGTTTGCAGTTCGGAAAGCGCTTTGGCAGGCAATATCTTGAGTGCTATGGGGGCAGACGGGCGAACGAACCCCATTATGGCAACCGAAGAATGGCTTTCTTTTGCCAATTTGAATTACGAACAGCTTGATAATCAACGAATTTACTTTATTTCGCCCGACTATATCGATGCTTTGGGTTCGGAAATCGAGGGCTTCAAACAAAAATATGTGCGCCTAACGAACCTGATCCCCTCCAAATTTGCGTATTTGGGTTACGAACTTTTGCATTTTGTAGGAAAAAATTTGAATCAAACAGGTACAAATCTGGGCGAAAATTTGAAAAGACAAGGTTTTATGAACGGTAGGCTTTTTACAGGCACAAACTATTACCAAAGTCTTGATAATCAGATAGTTCCGATAACTCGACTTTTGGGTGGAACCTTAGTTTTGGTTTTTAAATAGACTTTAGGAGCATTTTTCTAATATTTTTCGTAGTTTTCCGTTCTAAAAGTTTAAAAAACATACATTTGTCTTATAAATTTTTGCTTAATCCAAACCTATAATCATTATGAAAATTTTAAACTTTTCTTTGAATTGGACAG
>JAAFHK010000558.1 GCA_013297565.1 Cytophagales bacterium | reverse complement strand
GATGTGCTGGATTTGGCACTTTTGAAGGAAAAAGTCAAACGACCGATCCAGTTTAGGCTTGAGGATTAAGGAAAAAGCGAAAAACAAATAGTCCTTAGGTGAAAATTTTTCGGTCAATTCGATAATTTTCTATTTCAAAGATTTGCTTTGGAAGGTAATTTGGGATAGAAAAAGAGGCTAAAACAAACAAACTGCCTTTATGGGTTGCACCCGCAAAGGCAGTTTGTATTTCGAACCCCTGATTCGCTTTTTATCGATCAATGTTAAAGAGGGCTTGAATAAATTATTCATTTTTCAGGTATCTTTTCAAAGCGATCTTTCTTTCGCCCTGAAATCCAATTTCCTCAAGCGTAAATTTCGCTAAACTTTCAGGCGTGAAATATTGGGCAAGCGGTTTTTTCCAAATTGCATTTCAAACTTGAATCTGCTTTTTATTTTTTGGTTTGTAACATACTCAAACGGATTTCGGTCAGTTTTTGCTTGGTATTTAGCGGAAAATCGCCTTTCATCATCCAATCGTAATAGGTCGGTTCTTCCTTCAAAACCTTCGTAACGGGTTTTCCTTTGTGTTTCCCAAAATTAAAAATAACTTCATTTTGATCATTAAAAGCCATTCTTCCCGCAAAATCCACAATATTCGAGGTCGTGAGTTCGTGCAAAACTTTCATGTCGTTTTGGATCGGATAAACCGTTTTGCCTTCTTTGTCGACCATTGGGCGGTCTTTGTAATGCTCGACCTGTACGTTGAGAATCTCGAAAGTGGCTAAATTGTCGGCTTCGGCTGTGTGCGCATTTTCGAGAGGCTGTTTGCAGTAAAACTGGTAAGCCGCACTCAAATTGCGAGGCTCCATCATGTGAAAAATGCGTTGGACATCTATTATTTTTCGAGCCCCAATATCGAACTCTACGCTTGCCCTCAAAAACTCCTCAACAAGCATCGGCACGTCAAATTTGATAATATTAAAACCCGCCAAATCACAACCTTCGAGCATTTTTGCCAAGTTTTTAGCAATGTCCTTGAAAGTAGGCGAATCGATGACATCTTCGTCTTTGATTCCGTGAATTTTGGTTGTTTCGGGCGGGATGGGGCGTTGTGGATTTATTTTTTTGACAAAAGAAGTTTGATCACCGTTAGGCATGACCTTCAAAAAGGCAAGTTCAACAATGCGGTCAGTTGCCACACTTACTCCCGTTGTTTCGAGGTCGAAGAAAACAAGCGGATTTTTTAGGTTCAGATTGAGTTTCATGAAGTTTTGCTAAATATTTTCCAAAGGAACAAAATTTTTAGGCTTATTCAAAAATACACTTTTGTTTTTTTTATTCTATTCAAACAAAATCGTAAATTTTGCCCTTTATGCTGTTATCTATTTTTCCAAAAACAAGCATTATTTATGAAAAAAGTATTTTTATTTTGTACTTTATTAATTTATTCTGCCATTGCTTTTTCTCAAAATTTAGTGCTTAAAGCCAAAATTCGCAATAATGAGGGCGATTTTGTGCCTTTTGCCAATATTGGGATTCGCCACAAAGCCATCGGCACTGTGAGCAACCATCAGGGGTATTTCGAACTTTCGATTCCTGTTTCCTGCCAATCCGACACGCTTTTGGTTTCCTCGCTGGGGCATCGGGTTTCTAAAAGCCTGATTAGCAAGCTCTTAGCCCCAGATACCGCTTTGATTGTCTTGCAAACGCAAAGCGTGGTTTTGAAAGAAGTCCAAATCAAGGTTCTTTTGGACAATCCTGAACTGATCCTGAAGCGCGTATTCCAAAACGTGAAGAAGAATTACGAAACCAAAAAATTTGGTTTGGAAGGTTTTTATAGGGAAGTTGTGAAAAAAGATGAGCGCTTTGTGATGCTCAACGAGGCACTGTTTAGGATTACGGACAGGAATTTTGCGAAAGGACAACACCAAAACAACCCAAGACGGCTTCGGCTGGAGGCGCTGCGAAAAAGCAAGGATTACCGAGAAATGGACACGCTGGACAAACGCTACGAAAAACGTTTTTGGGTAAATGGTTTGCATAGTCTTTTATTGTATGATCTTATGCGTTTTCATCGAACAGAAGGCATAAGTTGGCTTATGGGTTTCGAAAAAAAGCAAATTTCGAAATATTATAATTATACTTTGGATAGTATGTCAGTGTATGATGGTGAATTAGCCTATTGTTTGTCCATAAATGCTAAAAATAAAATGATTACACGTGTAGTGAATTTAGTTATCCGAGCCGATAATTTTGCGGTTGTTGAGATTTGGTCGGGTTGGCATAGCCTTAAAAGCAGTTTTTTTGATTGGTCATCGGGAAATCATAGAAACATGGTTAAGTACAAAGAATACAAAGGAAAGTATTATTTGCACTATTTGAACAAATTTAATCCTATGGTCGGTGGCAATAAAAACAAGGCAAGTTTTGTGAAATTCGAAAAGGAAAAATATTTGAGAGGCGAAAAATTTGATTCTTTGGCTTTGCCGTATTTTGATAAGGAACTTGATCCAGACAAGGCTAACTATTTGGCTTACAGTGAGTTAATCATTACGAAAGTACAAAATAACAAGGAAAAAATTGACAGGATTCCGCAAAAAGAAAACCTATTGGCTGATAGTCTGCTGATTCCTTTGCACCAATATAA
>JAAFHK010000557.1 GCA_013297565.1 Cytophagales bacterium | reverse complement strand
GTATAATACCCTTGCTCCATATATTTGGGCGGCACATTGCTCCAAACTATCCTCGATAGAACCTTTTTTAGCTTCGCAAGTGCAAATAATAGGTTCTTGTAGTTCGGCGGCTTTTGGACGACCAATCCAAATGTAATCGACTTCGCCGTTTAATCGGGCTTTTTTGTCAGCAGGTAGATTTTCGCCTGAAAAAAAGTTAAATATGATCTCGATTGGGCGTTTGAGAAAAGTGAGGACAGGAATTACTAAATATTCCGATTTCATTTTTTCGCTTCGCAACACAAATTCATTAGCCACTTCTAATTGTTGTAATAAAAAATCAGAAGGCTTAGCAGGTACAATTTGACTAAAAAAACGCTTTTCATTGTATGCCAAGCCAAATTTTTCCCACAAATCCGCAAATGTAAATCTGTATATGCCATGATCTTTATTGATTTTGTTGCTACGCAAAAATACGAAAATTTTGGCTAAAAACCTCAATCAAAATTTTCCTCATACACCAAACTGTCTTTTTCGTTCCAGACTTTCACATAGTCGACCATGCCCGCACCCCGTTCGAAATGGATTTGCAAACCTACTAAATTGCCCAATTTTTGTCGGTAGGGCAGTTCGGCACTAAGTTTCTGGTTCAGAAAAGTTTGCAAAATTCCTTTTTGGGTTCTAAAACGAAGAGTCTGCCAAGTGTCAAGGCTTATCTCTAAAGGTAAATATTCGTTCGGTTTGGGTTTGAGGGTGTCGCCCGTAGTACGCAGAAAAGCAGATTTCAAAAAGGTAAGATTGGTATAAAGCACTTCCGCATTTCGAACTTCCGATCCTTGCAAAATTAGGTGCAAGCGGGTATTGCTGTGCCTACTTTTCACCCGTATCTCGACCGTACAGCGGTCGGCTGAAGCCCCGTAGTCCTGAACGTGGGCAAAAACGAGGTCTGAAATAGGCATTTTGTATTCGGCAGGCAAAGTGAGGTAGCCTGCCGAAGTAAAATCTTGGCGATTGGTCTGGTAATAAGGGGCTTCGTTTAGCGGGCTGTCTTTGCGGCGAACCAGCATATACCAGTCTTTTGTGGGCAAATAAACCGCCAAGCTATCTACCGTTTTCCATCTGTTTTTGAGTTTTATCCAATAAATTCCTGCATTATAATACATTTTTTCTTTTTCGCCTGTGCCTTGGTTTAGCGTATCATTGTAACGCTTGAAGTGGTTGTATTCGATCCAATAATCCGTAAAATTAGCCCAATAGGTTTGATAACTTACTAAGGCTTTGTAGGGCATTTCGCCTTGCGGTTTTGGTGGATTCTTTAGACTTATTTTTCCCCAATGTAGGGATTGCCAAAAAAGATAGCCCGATCCCAAAAACAATAGACAAAAGGTGATCAGACCATATTTTAAAATCCGTTTTTGGGGGTTAATTTCCTCAAAACTGATTTCTTCGGCTTCCAAAACGTTTTCTTTTTCGGCTTCTTGTTCCGTTTTTTGGAAAAAAAAATGGTACAAATCGATTTCTTGGGCAGAAAGGGCAAGAGGAAGCAGGTTTTGATCGCTTCGTAAGAAAAAGTTTGGAGGCAATAAGGCAAAATCATGGCTAATGATTTGTGTTGTTGGTTTTTCGGTTTTGGCTTCGTTTTGACTTTGTTGGTCTATAGTTTGCCTGAAATGTTCGAAATCCTGAAAATTCAAATAAACCGCCAAAAGGGTTTTTATATCATCACTAAAATTGATTTTTTCCTCTTTTACAATCCCTTTCAAACTCGTCAGCCCGATGGGATTTTCTTTCAGGTGTTTGGCTTGCAAGTCCTTTTCCATATCTGCCCGCAACAACAGACAGAAAGAATTAAAACGTTCGTTTTTTTGACAATTCTCTATGTTTTTTCCAAATTTTTGGTATTTGGTTTTCCATTCAAAGTCTATTTTCAGCCGCAGCAAGACAACAAGCCTTTCGCAATAGGGCTTTTCCTGTTCAAATTTCGCTTCTCTGGTATTGATTCCTTTCTTGCTCATGGGGTTTTTGTAACGTAGGCTTTAGCCTGCGTATTGCAATGAATTTTGAACCCAAAAATACTATTTTTTTTGAAAAACAAGGCTCGAGCAGGTTGAAAAGCATCTTGAAAAGGCTTTATCCTGTTCAAAAAAGCCATAATAGCTAAAATTGCTACGGATTTAGGGAAAATAATTTTTCACGCTTAACATTCCGTAGCAAATGAAAAACTACAAAAAAACTCGTGAGCAAAAAATAACCGAATTGGTAGCCGAAGGAAAAAACAATGCTGAAATTGGCAAAGAAGTTTGTCTGTCGCCACAAGCCGTAGCGAATGAATTGACCAATATTTACGCCGAGCATGACGTACGAAACCGCATGGGCTTGGCAAGGAAAATTTGGGAGAAGGAGAAATAGTAACACGCCATTTAGGTTGGTATTTGGTAGAACCACACCGTTACGCAAAACTTACACAAAGTTGAACCTTTGCGGTTTGCTTCCTGTTTCGCTGTGTTTCCACGCTTTAAAAACGTAGTTTGTGTAGCACTCCGCAGGCTCAAAGGGCGTAACTCGCCCCGAAAAAAAGAATTTTATAGTATTCTTTTGGATTTTACATAGCCAAGATTTTGACTACAACCGTTTATCCACCGCATTAAAGAACGAATT
>JAAFHK010000556.1:2269-2649 GCA_013297565.1 Cytophagales bacterium | reverse complement strand
TGCTTTTTCGTCAGTCTGGAATTTATTAACGCCTACAATCGTTTCCTTGCCCGAATCGATGCGGGCTTGCTTCCTCGCCGCCGCTTCTTCGATACGCATTTTTGGCAAACCTGTTTCGATAGCCTTCGCCATACCGCCCAAAGCCTCGACTTCTTCGATCAGCTCCCAAGCCCTTTTTACCAAACTATCCGTAAGATATTCGACATAATGCGAACCCGCAAAGGGATCAACGGCTTGACAAATAGCGGTATTTTTTTGAATAAAAATTTGGGTATTTCGAGCAATTCGAGCCGAAAAATCGGTCGGTAAAGCGATTGCCTCATCAAGCGAATTGGTATGTAGCGATTGCGTTCCTCCGAAAACCGCCGCTATCGCCTCCA
>JAAFHK010000556.1:0-2259 GCA_013297565.1 Cytophagales bacterium | reverse complement strand
TCTGTCAGGCTCCAGCCCGAAGTTTGACAATGCGTGCGGAGTGCCATCGATTTGGCTTTTTTAGGTTTGAATTGCTTAATAATTTTTGACCAAAGCAAACGCCCTGCTCGCATTTTGGCAATTTCCATAAAAAAATTCATACCAATCCCCCAAAAAAAGGAGAGTCTGGGGGCAAAGTCATCAATATCTAAACCCGCTTGCACTCCTGTTCGGATATATTCCAAACCGTCCGCCAGCGTATAAGCCAACTCGATATCAGCAGGCGCACCAGCCTCCTGAATGTGGTAGCCACTAATGCTAATTGAGTTGAATTTGGGCATATTTTGCGAAGTATAGGCGAAAATATCGGCAATAATTCGCATACTTGGTAGGGGAGGGTAGATATAGGTATTGCGCACCATAAATTCCTTCAAAATATCGTTTTGGATAGTTCCAGTCAAAAGTTCAGCTTTTACGCCCTGTTCTTCGGCAGCAACAATATAAAACGCCATAATGGGCAAAACTGCCCCATTCATGGTCATCGAAACGGACATTTCGTCCAAAGGAATTTGGGCAAAAAGAATTTTCATATCCTCAACCGAATCAATCGCTACACCCGCTTTGCCAACATCTCCCAAAACGCGCTCGTGATCGGAATCGTAGCCTCTGTGCGTAGCCAAATCGAAGGCAACTGACAGCCCTTTTTGCCCAGCGGCAAGGTTTCGGCGGTAAAACGCATTGGATTCTTCGGCAGTCGAAAAACCTGCATATTGACGGATAGTCCAAGGGCGGATCGTGTACATAGAGGCATAAGGACCTCTTAAAAAAGGTGGCAATCCTGCTGAAAAATCTAAATGTTCGATATTTTTTACATCTTCGTACGCATAAAAAGGCTTGACAGCGATTTTTTCAGCCGTTTGCCACTCGCCTACGTCAAACCTTTGGTCGGACTTGGCTTGTGTTTGCCTTTTTTGGCGAATTTCGGAAAAAGAAGGAATAGTGTTCATATAGTTTTCTCTTTTTTCAAAACTATCAAATTCTTTATTTCCAAACAATACCTTAAACCATTTTTTTATACTTTTGTCGAAAACAAACCGCCATGCCCGAACGTTTATCTCAAATTCTTGATTTTTTGGTAGAAAATCCCAACGATCCTTTTTTACTCTATGCCGCCGCCCTCGAATATCAAAAAACAGGGCAGACAGAACGAACCCAATTTTTTTTTGATAAACTATTAACCGAACAGCCCGACTATCTCCCTACCTATTATCATGCGGCATTGTTTTTTGCTGAAAAAGGCGAAATTACGAAAACAAAAAGCATTTATGAAAAAGGAATTGCCCTTGCAGAAAGCCAAAATGAAAAACAGGCTTTGAAAGAACTCAAAAATGCGTATCTAAATTTTACGGACGAATACGAAATTTAAAATTTTTCCTAATTTTGTTCTCTAATTTTTAAAAAATCAAACCCAAATGAACCTAACTTGGCTGTGGGCAATGGCTTGGCGCGACAGTCGCCGTCATAAAACCCGCTTATTTATCTTTATTTCCTCTATTTTGCTCGGAATTGCTTCTTTAGTAGCGATCCAATCTTTTAGCGAAAGTTTGCGGCAGGACGTAGAAAACCAGTCAAAAGAATTGGTCGGGGCAGATTTGGTTTTGACCGTAAACAAACAAATTGACGATAATAGCCAAAAATTTGTTGATTCGATCCCTGCTCTTCGCAAGGCAAACGAGGCGGGTTTTGTGTCGATGGTCTTTTTTCCAAAAAGCGAAGGCACTCGTTTGGTTCAAATTAGGGCTTTAGAGGGTGATTTTCCTTTTTATGGAAAATTGGAAACCACTCCTAAAAACGCCAAGCAAGATTTTGAAAGCGCACAAAGCGTAATTATGGATCGGGGTGTGATGTTGCAGTTTGGGGTGCAAGCAGGCGATTCTGTACGGATTGGGCAAGTTATGTTTGTCATTGTAGGCGAACTGTTAAAAGCACCAGGGCAGGCGGGAATCGGGGCTACGGTCGCACCTGTGGCATATATCCCCAAAAAATACCTCGCCCAAACGCAACTGATCCAAAAAGGCAGTCGGGTTACTTATAAATATTATTACCAATTCGAGCAAGGTACAGATATTGCGAAAATGGTAGAAAAAATGCGTCCTAAACTCAAAAAAATGGGTTTTGGGAATGAAACGGTTGATGACCGTCAGGCAAATTTGGGGAATACTTTGAATATGTTGAACGATTTTTTTAACCTTTTGAGTTTCATAGCCTTGCTTTTGGGCT
>JAAFHK010000555.1 GCA_013297565.1 Cytophagales bacterium | reverse complement strand
GAAAACTGCTTTGTATGTTGTACCAATGGGTTCAGGAAACGGTCTGGCGCGGGTTTTGGGCATTTCTTTAGACCCACAAGAAGCGCTTAGACAATTAATTCATTCCGAAATTCGAACGCTTGATGTGGGTTTTGTGAATGAAAAACTCTTTTTGGCGACAGCTGGCGTAGGTTTTGAGGCTCACGTAAGTCATTCATTTGCTAAGGAAAAGAGTAGGGGATTGAAAACATACGTAAAAAATTCCATTCAAAATTTTATAAGCTACAAACCTCAAAATTATACCATAAAAATAGACGATGGCTTACAGCGAGATGTCGAGGCTTTTATGCTTACGGTTGCCAATATTTCGCAATTTGGGAATGATTTTTTCATTGCCCCTCATGCCAATCCTACTGACGGTTATTTGGATTTGTGTTTGCTAAAACCCTTTAAACGCCATGAATCGCTGTTTTTGGCTTTTCAATCTTCGCAAAAACGGATTCACGAAAACCCAAATATGGAAATTATTAGGGCGAAAAAAATAGAAATTACCCGAAAAAACATTTCTGAAAAAATAGCCCAAATAGATGGCGAGCCTACAGAATTGCCTCAAAATATTCTGGTCGAAATTCGTCCAAAAAGTTTGAAAGTACGAACACCAAAAGTACGCTAAAATTTTAAAAATTTCGCATGAAAATAGTTGAAAAATATAATTTTTTCTTTGTAATTTTTTGTTTTTTCTTTTTTAACTCTTATCTTTTGGCGCAAACCAGCCCTGCTCCTCTGCCCGATAGTTTGAATTTTGCGGGAGAGCGCACACCCCTCGAAGAGGCAGAAATTAGGGAACGTTTGGGGCGAGAACTCGACCAAAATATGTACAAACATTCGGCTACTTTGCTCATTCTCAAACGACAAGCCCGTTGGCAGGATACGGTCAAAACCATTTTGAAACAGGAAGGCGTTCCTGAAGATTTTTTTTATTTGGCTGTATCCGAAAGCGAGCTTGACGAATATGCTGTTTCTGCCAAAGATGCTATGGGTTTTTGGCAGTTTCTTGCCCCAACTGCAAGGGAGTTGGGTTTGGAAGTGAGTGAATATGTAGATGAACGCAAAGATATTTATCTAAGTACCCAAGCCGCTTGCCGTTATTTCAAAAAAGCCTACGCCATGTTTGGTTCTTGGACTTCGGTAGCGGTTTCGTATAATCGAGGAATGTTTGGGCTGAAGAAATCGATTGAAGCACAACAAGTTACAGATTATTACGATCTCTACTTTGGGCGGGAAAGTTATCGTTACGTCTTCCGAATTTTAGCTATGAAACTCATTTTACAAAATCCTGAACGTTACGGTTTCGAGATTCCTGCAAACGATTTATATGCTCCATTTCGTTTCAAAACAGTTGATTTACAAGGACTTATCCAAAACGTAGGGCTGTGGGCAAAGGAGCAAAAAACGAGTTTTCGAATCCTAAAATTGTATAACCCTTGGTTGGAACACAAAGACGGCAAATGGATCGGGAAAGTGGGCAAAACCTACCAAATTCGATTGCCTCTGTAGGGAATTTTGCGAAGATATAAAACAGGTTCAAAACCTTCTGGGTTTTCGAACCTGTTTTTTTAAAACCCAAGCCAGACCGTAAAACCATTATAAAAAATATTATCCGAATCACCTGTTTCTTTCACAAAATCTCCTGCCACAAATAAGTACGTTTCATTAGAAAATGTAACAAACCTATTCAATTCATAATCCAATTTCAAGCCACTTTGCCAACCAATAAAACGGCTTTTATTGCCATTTGAACCACGAAGTAAAGCCTTAGAACCTCCATACAAACCATCATTGAGTTCTGCTCGCCAATAAAAATCTGCCTCGATTGCCACAGCCAATTTCTCCGCCAAATTTAATTTTATAGAAGGGTGAATATCAAACATATTCATTGCTCCAACTTGGGTTATCAAACCAAAATAAGCAGGATTGTTGAAATAAGGGTTAAATGTGCCTAAATTATCATCATTTTGGTTGCTATCACCTGACATATAATCTAATTTTATGCCCAAATCAGGCTTGAATTTGGTATTGATTAAAGTATAATGCCAATCTCCTTCAATGGAAAATGCACTGATATTTTTGTTGCCAAACTTCCCAAATTGGTAGTTCAGTTCGGTATTGTACCTAAATCTTTTGCCAATATTGCCAAACCTCCGCAAGCCAATCGTATGACGAGTTTCAGGATTTACTCCGTCATTGTATTTGACAGCTATTGCATCAAAACCAATGTAATAAATAGTTGTTTTTCCTAAAATTTTTGCAGTGTTGGCAGTCAAACCCATTCCCCACGTATAAGGTGCATCAGTGCTAACATTATCAAAAAAATCATTGGGAACTTTCACCTCTCTACCAACGAAAAAATTAGCATTATAATTTTTATTTTCGAGCATCAGTCTTGCCATTTCAAAACTTCTGCGGCTGTTTAGCCCATCTCTAATAGCCATTAACCGACCAGAACCTAAAAATAATTCTTGTCTGCCTACTCTCAATTTCAGCGAAGTAGCTTTGATTGGCAATCGAAATTCAGCAAAAGCCTGATGCAAATCCAATTTATCCGATTGGGCATAAACAGGTTTTTCCAAAGAAACCAAGCCGTGTGTGAGTTGCCCGAAAACCCTAAAATATTTGCTTATATG
>JAAFHK010000554.1 GCA_013297565.1 Cytophagales bacterium | reverse complement strand
GGGAGCGCTCAAAGGCGGAATGCCTATGTACAAATATATCTCGAACCGTTTTTTGACTTTGTTCGAAAATATCCTGCTAAACGAAAAACTTTCGGAATACCATACAGGTTACAGGGCATTCTCAAAAGAAGTTCTGCAAGCTATTGACCTTTCGAACAATTCGGATAATTTTATTTTTGACAACGAAATGATTGCCCAGATTTTTTACAAAGGTTTCGAGATTGCCGAAGTTACTTGCCCAACCAAATATTTTCCTGAAGCCTCCTCTATCAATTTCCGCAACAGCACCCGATACGGTTTGGGCGTGCTAAAAGTATCGCTTTTGTATCGCCTGACGAAATGGGGAATTTATAGATGGAAGGTTTTGAAATAAGGGTTTTAAACACTTTTTAACAAGAAAAGAGGTAGGTTAAAAACAAAAAATTCCAAATTTTTGAATTTTGGAATTTTTTGAAAAAAATTATTTGGGAAAAGGAGTATAATGTTGTGGGCATTTGATTCTATTCAGCACATAGCTTAAAGAAATTCCTGTAAAAAAGTACCAATCTTTATCATCAGTAGCTCCTACGGTTTCCATAAACTCGACTCGGTCGATTCGGTCGGTGAAAGTTTTTCTTGCGCCCACTTCAAAGCCTAAATTCCAAAAAGGACTTAGGAATATTTTTACGCCCGCCCCAAAAGGAATCGATACATTGTATTCTTTTTCTGCTGTTTTTGCTCCGTTCAGGTAGGCTTCGCTTTTGAGTAAGGCTAATCCACCAAAAAGCAAAGGGCACCATTTTTCGAAACGCCCTTTTTTGCGAAAATTAAAAAAATTATATTCCAGTCTGCCGCCTGCCTCGAACATCTTGTTTCGAAACTCCCAGTTTCGGGCTTGCTGGAATGGATCGTTAGAGTACGAATCCTTAGCCGCTATATCACCCAAAAGCATATTTGCTCTAAAACTAAGGGCATAACTGAAGTTGTACCGAACAAAAACTTCGCCTGCGGGACGAAAGGCTTGATACTGTAGGCGCGGGGCTATTTCGCCCAAGTAATTAGTTGCTCCCAAACTCAAGCCAATCTCAAGCGCTTTTTGGGCTTTGAGTGAAGGCAAAAGATTTATTATAAAAACAATAAAAAAAAGTATTTTTTTCATATTTTTTTATCTCATACCACCTTTTTGTCCAAAGAAAGAAGTGTATTTGCCTTTGCGTGCGCGAAAAGTTTCGGGGCAACGAACCTGGCCAGGCAAGATATAGGATAAATGAATACCTGTAATGGTATAAAAATCCCTGTCTCTTACATTACCTCGAATGTTATCGGGGTAGTAATCATTGCCAAAACCAACGAAAGTCGTGTAGCGTCTGCCATCTTTGCCGATATAGGTAAAATCTGAAGGAACAAAAGCGGTTACTCCACCACGTAAATACTCTTGTCTGCCGTTTTCGCGCGAACGGTCGTGCATGGCTTTGGCAGTTTCGTTCTCAAAAACACCCAAATCTACATAGTTTTTGCTTACATCATCGAGGTAGTCAGTAATCAACACTCTGGCACAAACTTCAAACGACAAATCCCAACGCTGGGCAATGCGTTTTCGGAAACCGATTCCCAAAGGGAAAGCAACTTGCCATTTCGAATAAGGAGTTCCGTAAGGATTTCCCGCAATATTTTGTCCTTCAGTACCCAAAGGTCGCAAATCTACCCAATCTCCGCCAAGTGCCGCAGGAGTTTGGGCTTGTGGATTGTGATAAAAACCAGCGATTCCAAATACCAAATAGGGAATTACTTTGGTAGGACGATCATAAAAAACTTCGCGATGGCTTACCAGATCGACAACACCTGTCAAAGAAAGTTCCCAAATGTCATTTCGAAAATGCAAATTTCGAATATACCTAAACTGATCATCACCGTCTTTTGGGTTGGTGGTGATGGTATCTGCTCCCGCCAAGCGTCCGTAGGAAAACATGGCTCGCCCAGTAAAACTTGGACTAAAGCGTTTCATATAAAAAATGCTAAAATTAGCACGGGTAAAACGCACGTCCGTACTATAAAAACCCTGTAAGGGCGTAATATCACCAAAATAGTTCATGGCATTGACCGCAAAACCAATGCTTTGGTAGCCCTGTCTAAATTTGTTCCAAGTCCATTTTTGTTTGTGTGGTGGTCGCCAACGCTTGCGCTGTGCCGAAACTTCAGAAATTTGGAACAAAAAACAAAGAAAAAAAAGTATAAATATTGTTTTTTTCATAATGAAAGTGGTTTTCTGCAATCCTATTCCTTAGAACGTTTTTTTTTTCAAAATCATGTTTTTAAATACAATATTAGTCAAAAAAACTAATTGAAACAAAGTTGTCCCTTTTAGTCTAGGTTTTTTTGAATTACCAATTCCCAAGAATCAAGGTTTAAGGCTAATAAATTGCCTTTGTCATCATCAAAACCTGAGTATTTGAAAACACAACCATTGTCCAAGCAGATAGCTAAACGGCGATTCTCGAGATCGAATTGGATAAGAGGAAGCGATGTGGGAGTGTGTCCGTGAATGACCGTTTTTCCATTCAAATCTTTTCCATTTGGTGCAAAATCCCTGATCCAAATCATTTCTTCAAAATTTTGGAAAGGATCAGGTTTGTTAAATTCAAAACCTGCATGAACCAAATAAAAATGATCAAGTTCGTAGAAATACGG
>JAAFHK010000553.1 GCA_013297565.1 Cytophagales bacterium | reverse complement strand
GTTTGGCATGACGAATCGAAATTTTTGCCATCAAAACCTGCAGAGCAGCAAAATCATGCCGAATGTGCAAGGCGCTTTCCAAATACTTTTGTGCCAAACCGTATTCATAAATTTTGAACATACATTGGGCGGTTGCATAATGGTAGCGTGGATCATACTGGGAAATCAGTTTGCGAAACTCCCCAAAATTGGCATTCTGCCACGCTGTAGAGGCTTCGTCATATTCTTTGAGTTTGTAATAAGCATAACCCAATTCATAATAATAACGTGATATTTCCTTCAAAGCGGGAGTTTTTAACATTTTGGTAGCCGTAAGCATACAGGATTTGGCAGTATGATAATCACCCAATTTGTTCGAAATTCGGGCTTCATAATAGAGAATATCCAAATTGGCATCAGGTTTAAATTTCTTAAAACCGTTGATGTGAAGTTTGGCATTTACGTAATCTTCGGATCGGATCAGCGATTCTATGATTTCCATTTTATATTCCAATTTTTTCTCAAAAGATTCTTCAAAAGTAAAAGCCTGTTGCAAGGCATTCACCTGTTTTTCAGTGTCGGTTTTGGCTTTGTAACAGCGTGAAAGGGCTACGTAGGCAGGCACGTAATCGTCCTTGAGTTTGATACTCATCTCGAAATATTTCGCCGCACTGTCGACCTGTTCGAGCAGTTGATGGCACATGGCTTTGGAAAAAGGAAAACGATAATTGGTAGGATCAGCCAAAATAGCGCGCCCGTATTCGATCACTGCGTCCGAATATTGCTTTTTTTTGCGGAAACTTTCGGCTTTGGCAAAGAAAAAAACGCCACCATCTACATCAGTTTGGGCAAAAATGGGTACGTTTGTAGCAAAAACCAGAGTCAAAAAAGCAAAAAAATTGACTACGGAAGTGTAATGAATTTGCATTTTAAAAAATAAGTATAATAAGAAAGAGTAGAATTTTTTGAAGTAAAAAAAGGATAAAATAGGATTGAAAAATTTTAAAATAATATAAAAATAATAGCTAAACAATTCATAATCAGGCTTTTAAGAAGACTTTACTATTAATACGTTTTTGTTTTCGTAAAAGTTGCGTTTGGATTTTTTTAGAAATGGTTAAGAAGTAGAATACGTACGAATGTTAAATATATTAAATAATTTGTAATTTTTTTTAAATTTTGCACCATACAAAATACGTACGCTTTTTTAATTTTTCCAATTTTATTAACATATTTTTTTTTATTTCCATGAAAAAAAATCATCCTTGTTTTTAGATTATTCTTTTGCTTGGCTTTCGGGGCGCAAGCCAAAAACAGTATGCCTGTGAAAAAGTAGGAGGCTAACCAAACGACTCAAATTAAAGCTTCGGTAAGTGCTCAAAAAGTTGATTTGCCACAAGAGGTTTTTGATTGCTCAATTCCCAATCCGAAATCCCTCGAATTATTGCTATTTTGGGCAAACCTTTTTACTACCAAAATTTGTACTTTACGGAGTTTTCGCTTTGGCTTTTGCACCGAACCGATTTGGCAAAGGGAAAATGGTCGGAAATTTCCGCCAAACGAAAACTATTTTTAGGCACTTTGGTAACGGTTTATTTTGTATTTTACGTTTGTAATGGTCTGTTTATGAGAACTTTAAATGCTTTGGCTTTGAGTCTGAACTTTTTTACCACTTTGGGCTACGGCGAAATGCAGGCACGAGGTTGGATCAAATATTTAGCGATTTTGGAAGGCTCAGTAGGCTGGTTTTTGCTAACAGTCTTTTCGGCGAGTTTGGTAAGGCAACTTTTGCAATAAAAAGAAACCTTGCGGGTTTCGAAAAATCGCAAGGTTTTATTAATCTCGCCAGCGCGAATTATTCATTTTTTTCTTTTTGTATTCTTTCGGAGTCCAAGCCGTTCGAGGATTTTCGTAACAACTTGCCAAGCCTAAAGCCAAAAAAGAAACTAACAGGATATAAAGTATAGACTTTTTCATTTTTTGTAGGGTTTATGACAGATTTTACCACATTCTAACCGTTCGGCGCTTATCACCATTATTTGGTGAATATTTCCGCTTCGAAGGTTTGTATTCGCTATATTTCCACTTATCATTGGGCGGGTGTACGCACGAAGGCATCAAACTTGCCGCTAATACGCTGAAAATCAAGGCTAAAATAATTTTTTTCATATATTTTGTAGGCTCAATATGACTCATCCTATTTTAAAGATACGTGCAAAAGTAGTGAATATTGCACAAGGAAGTATTATTCCATCGGAAATTTGTATCGAAAACCAAAAAATAAAGGCAATAGTTCCCACAAGCGAACCTTGCGAATATTTTGCTATTTGCGGATTTGTGGATTCGCACGTCCATATCGAAAGTTCCTTGCTTGTTCCGTCCGAATTTGCTCGGTTGGCGGTCGTTCAAGGAACGGTTGCGACCGTTTCCGATCCCCACGAAATTGGCAATGTTTTGGGCATAGAAGGCGTTCGATTTATGCTTCGAAACGCCGCAGAAGTACCTTTCAAATTCTACTTTGGTGCGCCTTCCTGCGTACCCGCTACCACTTTCGAAACCGCAGGAGCAAAAATAGACCTTGCTGATATTGAGGAACTTTTTGAAAAAGAGGGACTAAAATATTTGTCCGAAATGATGAATTATCCTGCTGTACTTTCAGGAGATCGAGAAGTTTGGGACAAAATAGATTTG
>JAAFHK010000552.1 GCA_013297565.1 Cytophagales bacterium | reverse complement strand
GCATTCAGAAAATTGAACACACAAAATACGACCAAAATATACTTTTTCATACAGGTAAGGGTTTAAGAGGGTTGTTAAAAAAAATATGCGCATCAAGAGGGTACAAGGTTATTTTTTGCATTTTTTTTCTATTAATTGCAAAAAAGTAATTTTTGAGTGCAGAAAAATCCTAAAAACAAGCAGAAAATAGG
The DNA here is from genome assembly GCA_013297565.1 of Cytophagales bacterium. Classification (GTDB taxonomy): domain Bacteria; phylum Bacteroidota; class Bacteroidia; order Cytophagales; family Thermoflexibacteraceae; genus JAAFHK01. The sequence goes on along the minus strand of JAAFHK010000552.1, from coordinate 2,491 downwards.
TTTGTCTTACGTTCGCATGGCTAATGTACCGCTTTTTCCTACGAAACCAAATTTTTTCCCCTATCTTTGCTTAAATCCCAAAAATGCGAAACCAATGAACTACAAAAGTTTTACGAAGGTAAAAAAAATAGTTTTAAGAAAAATCACCCTTTAGGGTAGTTTTCGTAGAATTTGCGTGAATTATTGGCAAAAACAGGGATTTTCGTTGTAGCTTTGCTTTTGGAAATAAACTATTAGCAAAATCATGGAAAACAAGAGAAAAATTCCGAAATCCTATCGCTATTTTAAATTGGAAGATTTGGAAAGCATTTGGAAGGTGCAAAGAAAAGAAAGCCCGAATTTGCTTGGTACTATTCAATCAGTCGAAGTGTCTGATTGGCTTAAAACTGCCTTAGAACGCAATTTTCGTATTCCTATGAACAACGAAAAAGCCAAATCCGAATTTATTGTTGCCCCTATACTTTCAGAAGTGTATGATCTGAATCAAAATTTCAAACCACTTTCAGGACTTACTTTTCCTGTCGAACCTGAAAAAGGTTTAACAGGACGCTGTGATTTTCTGATTTCGAACGATCCTAATGCTTATGACATTACCTCGCCAATGATGTGTGTCTTCGAGGCAAAAAATGATGCCATCGAGGATTGGTACGGACAATGCGGGGCGGAAATGTTGGCGGCAAGGATTTTCAATGAACGAAAAGGAAACAATATCAAAATTATTTATGGGGCGGTTACCAACGGTTTTACTTGGCAATTCCTGAAACTCGAAAACCAAACACTTTTTATCGATTCGCAACGCTACGGAACTGCCAATTTGCCCCAACTTTTGGGGGCAATCCAAAAGGTGTATGATAATTATAAGTAAAATTAGGAATTTCGTTTGTAAATTTGCCTAAATCTAAATAAAAAACACATGGGCTACAGTAATTTTAAGAAAATAAAAAGTGTTACCAAAAAATTTGGCTTGTCTGCTATCCAAGAAGAATTATTTACCTCTTCGCAGATCAGAAAAGTAGAACCCAGTACTTGGCTTCAAGATACTTTGCAAATGGCGGACATAGTGCCTCTGATAAATGAAAAAGTGAAGTCTGAACGGATTGTTTCGCCCATCCTCATGGAAGTCGCTAAAGCATATCGTGAAAAAGTAACGCTTTTTTCAGGTGAAGACTTAGAAGTAAACCCACAAGATGATTTATCAGGCGAATGTGATTTTTTCTTTACGCTGATTCCAAAAGGTCATTATCTCGAATCACCTATTATTTCACTTACCGAAGCCAAAGACGAAGATATGGAATACGGCAGGGCGCAATGTGCGGCTCAAATGTATGGGGCGAAACTTTTTAATGAAATGGAGGGGAAAAATATCCCAATTTTATACGGTTGTGCCACTGATGGGGTAGAATGGCAATTTATTCGTTTTGAAAATAAAATATTTACGATTGATACGAAGATTTATACCGATTTGCGGGAAATTTTGGGTGTGTGGCATCATATCTTGGATTTTTATACGAAGTAAGGCAATACTGTTTCCACACACAAACAGGGACAACATTCTTTCGAATATTGTCCCTGTTGCTTGGTTTTTGAACCTGTTTTCTTAATCTTTCACTACCCTTTTATGAGCAATTCCCTGCTCGGTTCGGATTTCCAAAAGATAGACTCCTTGTGCAAATCGGCTCATATCAAGTTCATAATCAAGGTTTTGGCTTTGTTTTTGAACATTCCAATTTTGCAATTCCAAACCTTGCAAACTGTAGATTTTGAAACCTACCTTGCCCCTCGAAAGGTCTTGGATTCGAACTTGCAAACGGTCTTTCGTAGGGTTCGGATAGACTGAACTTGCCCTTGCCAATGCCTCGTCTGCTGTTGAGGAAACGATACATTCTTGGATAGCAACTTGCATACTAAAGGCTTTTTGCTGACAAGCCGCTTGGCTGTGATTGTACTCCAGTTGGTAAATGCCATGTTCCAAAACCACTTCCTGTGCTTCTTTTCCCAAGAGCATTTCTTTGACCACAGTGCCGCTTGCATTGCGGATTCGCAAAGCGCCGCCCGCCAAATTACCCTGTAATTTGAGGCTTTTCTTTTCGCAAGGGTTTTCCAAAACTTGTAATTGAGGTTCTATTTTTGCCCTTTTGACTAAAGTAGTTGCACTTACTTGACAGCCTAATGACTTCATTTCCAGATAGATATGTAAATCATTTTCTGAAGTTTCGAAACTTGCCGTATTTGCCAAAACTACAGGTTTATCATTGACATATTTGTACCATTTGTAGGAATAACCCTCATACACAGGTGCGGAAAGCACCGAACGCAAGCCTTCGCAAGCGAAATTTTGGTTAATTTGGGCATTTTTAGGCTCTTCGCCATTCTACATGACATTTTCGTTGAAAAAAATACCAAGTCTTATCTTTGTTTTTCCACAAACACAAACAGACTTGGTATGAAGATCGAAATCCTCGAAAGCAAACTTAGTGAAATTTTTGAAAAA
>JAAFHK010000551.1 GCA_013297565.1 Cytophagales bacterium | reverse complement strand
AGAACTTCGTTTTACGACACAAACCAATTTATACTCAAAACTCTTATAAATTACACATTTTAAAAATTGTAAAATATTGATTTTCAACCTTGTAAGGTCTTTAAGACCTTACAAGGTTATACAGTTTTTAGTATAGTTTCAGAACTATTGGCTGGGTACTACGCACCACAGCCAAAGTTTTGTTAGTTACTTCGGCAATGGTCTTCGACCTTGCCGATAGTTGAATTATTTTATTTTGCTTTAATATCCGTTCCCAGCCGTTGCAAATAGGCAATAATTGCCACTATTTCGCGGTCAGGTTTTACTTCAGTGCCAATTTCTTCCTTGATTTTGCCTGCAATGCCTACAGCCTGTTGTGCCAAATCATCATACGCCTTTTTGTCTTCATAACCTGCTTCGTACGGAACGCCCAAGACACGCATGGCTTTGATTTTGGCGGGCAAATCTGCATTATCCAAGACATCTTCGGCAAGCCAAGGATAAGGAGGCATTATTGATCCTTCTGAAGTGCTGTTCGGGTCGATCATGTGCAGGTAATGCCATGAGTTTTGTCGCAAACCGCCTTCACGGTGCAAATCGGGTCCGGTGCGTTTCGATCCCCAAAGGAAAGGGTGATCATAGACAAATTCGCCTGCTTTTGAGTATTCGCCGTAACGTTCGGTTTCGCTTCGGAAGGGGCGAACCAACTGCGAATGACAATTTACGCAACCTTCACGAATATAAATATCACGCCCTTGCAATTCGAGAGGTGAATAGGGTTTTACACTGGCAATGGTGGGAATATTGGATTTGACAATGAAAGTTGGGATAATCTCAACCAGACCGCCAATAGCCACTACGATCAAACTCAAAATGGTCATGAGAATAGGACGGCGTTCGATCCAGCTGTGCCAGTAGCCATGTTCTTTGTAGTTTTTTTCCAAAGCAGGCGCTTCGGCTGTTTCGATAGCCAAAAACGAACCCTGTCCCATAGTTTTGGCAAGGTTATAAATCATAATCAGCATACCCGAAAGGAACATTGTACCACCCAAAGCCCGTAAGAAGTGCATAGGAAGGATTTGTTTGGTCGTTTCGAGGAAGTTTGAGTATTGTAAAAGTCCGTCTGCGGTAAATTCTTTCCACATAAGCCCTTGAGCAAAACCCGACCAGTACATAGGAATCGAGTACAACAAAATACCCAAAGTACCAATCCAGAAATGCGCTCCAGCCAATTTTTGAGAATACAATGTGGTTTGGTACAAACGCGGCACTAACCAATACATCAAGGCAAAACTAATAAAACCATTCCAGCCCAAAGCCCCAATATGTACGTGGGCAACAGTCCAATCTGTAAAGTGCGAAATGGCATTGACATTTTTCAAAGAAAGCATAGGTCCCTCAAAAGTTGCCATACCGTAAGCCGTAAGCCCTACGACCCAGAATTTCAAAAGCGGTTCTTCACGTACTCGATCCCAAGCGCCTCTTAAAGTCAAAAGACCATTGACCATACCGCCCCAAGACGGTGCAATGAGCATAATCGAAAAGGCTGTTCCCAAAGATTGCGCCCAATCTGGCAAGGCACTATAGAGAAGGTGGTGAGGTCCTGCCCAGATATAGATAAAGATCAATGTCCAAAAATGCACAATCGAAAGACGATAGGAATAAACAGGACGGTTAGCGGCTTTTGGAAGAAAATAATACATCATGCCCAAATACGGCGTAGTAAGAAAAAACGCCACCGCATTATGTCCATACCACCACTGCACCAAAGCATCTTGTACGCCTGCGTACCAAGAATAACTTTTGAGCATGGTTACAGGAATTTCTATCGAGTTGAAAACGTGCAAGATAGCCACCGTAATCCAAGTAGCAATATAAAACCACAGGGCTACATAAATATGCCGTTCTCTGCGCTTGACCATCGTGCCGATCATATTGATACCAAAAATTACCCAAACTAAGGTAATGGCAATATCAATAGGCCATTCGAGTTCAGCGTATTCTTTACTGGTGGTGATCCCCGCAGGAAGCGTGATCGCCGCCGAAACAATGATCAACTGCCAAGCCCAAAAGTGTATCCAACTAAGGGTATCACTGAACAAACGCGCTCTGCAAAGGCGCTGGAGAGAATAATAAATTCCCATAAAAATAGCATTGCCTACAAAAGCAAAAATCACGGCGTTGGTATGCAAAGGACGCAAACGTCCAAAGCTAAGGTAAGGCGTAGAAAAATTGAGTTCAGGAAAAACCAATTGGAACGCAATCAGCAAACCGACCAACATACCCACGACCGCAAAAAGCACCGAGGCGAAGCCAAAAGCCCGCACAATTTTGTTATCGTATTCGAAACGTTCTATTGCCATAGTGTTAGGAAAATTTAAGTGGATTTTGTGAGAAAACATAGATGTTTATTCACATGGCAATATTACAGGCTTTCAGGAAAAAGAAATATGATAAAAAGCCTTCAGAAAGATGATTTTGATCACCTTTTCGACTCTTGTAAGGTGTTTGAGAATTGAGGAAATGCCGTAGGCATGAATGGTTTAAAAAAATCCATATTTCCAACTTTACAAGTATACTATACTGAAAACTGTTACAAATTACACATTCTGCAAAAAAAACTTCAGTCGGACGTAGTCCGACCTTGAAATTTCGCAACCTTTTTAAGGTCGGATTACGTCCGACTGAAGTTGATTTCGTGAGG
>JAAFHK010000550.1 GCA_013297565.1 Cytophagales bacterium | reverse complement strand
CGATGAAATCGAAAAGGAGCAAAATAGAGAAGAAGAAGGTTTGATAGAGGTCAAAAGTTGGTATTATGCCGAAACTGAACTCATGGTTAGCTTTCATTACCTCGATGGGCAATATTTGGGTATGATTATTTTTGCTCAAAGATTTGATTATGCGGGTAAAAACCTTTTCGATCTAAGCCAAAAAGAAGTGTTAGAAGTCTTAGGCGAAGTTTCTGCCAAGGCGAATTTGGAATATGATATCGACATTGATAATGAAGACAATGCCGAAATATATCATTTTCCCAACCTTGATCTGATCTGTTGGTTTGAAAATGAGCAACTTACAGAAATAGGAATTAGTAATATTTAAATATCCTAAAACCTTGCGGATTTTAAAAAACTGTAAGGTTTAAAATTTTCTGTCGTTTTGTTTTCCTTTCAGACCCTGATCCCTACCGCCAAAATATCGTCCCTTTGTTCGGTATTTTTCGAATAATTTTGTATGGTTTCTTTGAGTTTGTTTTTGTGTTCGCAAAAAGGCAATGCAATCAGACTTTCTAAGGTTTTAAGAAGCCGTTTTTCCGTAAAATTCCTTCTATGATAATCATTCTGGTCGAGATAGCCATCAGTAAACAAGTAATAAATGCTATTTTCTTGTTTTTGTATTTCCTTTTTTTCAAAAGTTTTGCTATTCTGTCGTCCTCCTACAGATTTTCGAACGGCTTGCAAACTACCTATCTTTCCGTTTTGGGCATAGTAAAGTGATATTTTAGCCCCAGAAAATACTATTTTTTCTGGATAAATTACCATAATTCCCATATCCATGCCATTGTTATTCCCCGTAATGTCTTGTTGCAAAACCATTCTTATTTGTTCGTTGAGTTCCCGTAGTATCTGATCGGGCTCTAATATTTCAGCTATGCGAACGATCCTATCCAAAAAAGAATTGCCCAACATAGTCATAAAAGCACCCGCCACGCCATGTCCTGTGCAGTCAGCCACTGCCAAAATTTTGATCTCATGAATTTGCTCCACCCACCAAAAATCACCCGAAACTACAGCTTTGGGCATCATAATGACAAAATATTCCTCAAAAATATGCTGCATTTTCTTCTTGGTTGGTTGCACTGCTTTTTGGATCAGCCTCGCCGCCTGAATACTTTGCGAAATTTGGTAGTTTGAGCTTTCTAAGGCTTCATTTTTTTGGGCTAAAACCTCTTTTTGCGTTTCTATTTTGGCTTGTGAATGTTTGAGTTCCTTGTTTTTGGTATTAAGTTTTTGATTCGCTTTTTGGCTATTTTTCCATGCCAAAAACATCATTGCGCCCAATGCAAGTAACAAGGCAATGATAATTATGCCATAAAATCGAATTTTTTGGGCTTGTTCGAGTTGTATTTTTTGTGATTCTTGTTGTTGATTCAAGGACTTTATTTGTTCATCTTTCTTTTTTACTTCATACAAAACTTCCATACGGGCAATTTGCTGTGATTTTTCGATATTGAACAAACTATCTTTGGTGAAAATAAATTTTTCTTGATATTGGAATGCCTTGTAATAATCCTTTTTATTTTTGTACAAAGCCAATAAACTTTCATAAGCTTCGATAATTCTTAAAACCACTCTGCTGTCTTGAGCGATGCTTAAAGATTGTAAATAATATTTTTCAGCTTTCCCATATTGCCCTTTTTTTGCCCAAATATCGCCAATATTATCCAAAAGTGCCGCCTGCATATCCCTATGTTTTACCCATTCGGACATTTTTAGCCCTTCTTCATAATACCTCATTGCCGAATCGAGTTTTTCGAGTTTGTTATAAATGTAACCCACACTGTTTAAAGAAGTTGCCATGCCCAGACTGTCTTTAATGATTTGGCGTGCTTGCAAACCCTTGATCATATAAATCGAGGCTTGTTCGTATTGGTTTTTCATTACATACCCAATACCTAAGGCATTGTAAGTCAGTCCAATAATGCTTCGATTCTTGATATTTTTTTCCAAACCAATGACTCGCTGGCAAACTTCAATAATTTCGTCAGGCAAGTTTTGTTGGCGGTAAATCGTTATAATTTGGTTCAGACTGTAGGCGAGTCCGTCATAGTCTTTTTTTGTTTCATAAAATTTGGTCGTTTCCAAATGTAGTCCGATTGCTTTTTCATAATCACCCATTTGGGCGTAACCTTCCCCCATCAAGTTTTTGATGTGCATCAGATCGCTTTCCTTCTCAAATTGATTAGCTAAAATTAGTTTTTGGCAAAGCCAAACTGCCGAATCGGGTTGTTTGTAAATATACTCATTAATTTTAGCCAAATTTATTGAATCTTGTGAAAACAAATTCTGAACTCCTACAAAGAACACAAAGAGAAAGAGAAATTGAAAACGCATGGGTTAAAGTTATTGTTTTTTAGCCAAATTGAAAGGAATTTGGAGCATATTACCGATATTACTGTGTTCTTCGGCTTTCATGTGTGTATCGAGTCCGTACTGGAGTTCCTTAACATGGGCAGTGGCAAAAGTTCCAAACATTCTGTCCCAAATAGAGAAAATATTGCCATAGTTGGTGTCGGTTAGAGGCATTTGGTAATGGTGATGGATTTTGTGCATATTGGGCGAAACTATCAACCAACTGATCGAACGGTCTAACCAATTTGGTAAGTTTATATTGGCGTGATTAAATTGGGAAAAAGCGGCAGAAAATGTTTGATAGAGCATGA